>JAJDFZ010000014.1 GCA_030269625.1 Oxalobacter sp. OttesenSCG-928-P03
ACAGTTCTTCAGTTTTAGCTTTTAACGAGAGGCAATCGGTCAATAAAATTCAGGTTCTGGTAGACGTTCGCCTCATATTAAACCCAAATAGATCATTTGGCCCCAGATAAGTGATAGCAATTTTATAGACATCTTGATCCACTTGTGCGAGTACAAGTCCAGTTCGCGAAGGCAAACAGATTTTAGCCATTTATGGCTAAAATCTGTTATAATATACAGTGAATGAGCGAAATGAACCGTGCATTTTTATTTGAGGAGCTGACGATGAATGAGAGAGAGCAAATCATGAGGCGCCTGAAAGCGGGATCTGCAGTCCCGTAGTGACTAACTACTTTAGCTAAAGGAACGAAGATGACAACCACAAGCATGTGGGGTCCCAGAGAAGATCCTGATTACCTGGGAAACCCTGTAAAACGAACCATGTTTGACATGCGGGAGCAGTGGGGAGGCGATGACCCACATCCTCTGGACAAGCTGACACAGACCACCGCGAAGCTTGTGCCCGATGTTTTCCAGACAGGGCCAGCATACCGGCCTGACAACAGACTGAATTTCGGGTTAACACCCACCAGTACAACAAAGCCGTCAACGGGCTTTCCAACGTATACACAACCCTCAGAAAAAGTAAACCAACAGGGCATGCTGTCGAACCTGAATACGCCTGCGAGCATGCAAAGCGCTATGATTGATGCGCTGGATTCAGCAGGTGCGGGCTCGCACGGTGCTGGCACGCCTTCCTATGATTGGGGAACAGTAAAGGATCTCTTTAAATCCGTTCCTGGTCAGAATGAGGCAATCAGTGCTGGCCGCCGGCAGGCAGAGACTGAAACCTGGCCAAACTACGGACAAAGTACAATCGAGCAAGCTGGCAGGGCAGTTGCAACGACCAATATGGGAAGAGGGTACGAGTATGAGCGCCCCATGGGGGCATTCATACAAGCAAGCAGGGGCGATTTGATTCCGCCAAACCTGACGGCAGAATCGAAGTCAACATACGATGTGCTGACCAACACCGGTTCCATGATCGGAGAGTATGGCACGGAAGCGATTGTTTCCGCACACGGAGCGGATACATCGCCTCAGAAGCTGTTTGCTGAAGAAATGCAGTGGTATCAGGACTATCTTCCGGAAGGAATGAAAAGCACGGGCCAGGCATTGCATGACAGCCGGGCTATGAGTGTTCAGGATTTTGTCCTAAACCGTGAGAATGCCTTAAAAGGTTTCAGACATCGTGGAGATGGCATTAAAAACACGACTGCCAAAGGGGCATTGGTCATAAATGAACTGGTCTCTGATATCCACGACAAGAAAGAAAACCGGCCAATCCTGGCGAATCTGGTTCGTCAGAGCCGTGAAGATCGCAAAAAAAGCGGGGATGCCCTGATGAAAGCAAATGATATTTATGACGAAGATCCGGAAAGGATGGCGCAAAATGCCTTTGATTACTGGAACCAGACAGCGCTAAGCCAGCATGCCGCAGACATCATGCTTATTTACGGCACCCGTGGGGCACCCAGTGCACTTGGATATGCCGCAAATGTGTATGACGCCACGATTGACGATATTGCCGACAGCATTGCCGAAACAGGAGACTATGACTTGCTCCAGTCCATTGGCGTCGGATTGCGGAAAGGTACCCCGGACGGCGACCAGTTGGTCGTGGATAGTATCTCCAAATCGATGGGAGACAACGCAGGAAGCGCCTTGAAGGTTCTCTGGAAACTTTTTGCTGACAGGGAAAAGGACATCCTGATGAACCAGGTCCGGAAAAAACAGGCTGAAAAAAACCAGTAAATGTTTTGCTGGAGGGAGAGTGTGCCTTTGGATGAAATCCGTCAATGACGTGTTTCATCCTTCTTAAAAACTCCGTTATTATGTCCGCATCCCATCAACCATACCGAGGATCTGCCGTGAACGCCATCTCTTCCAGTAAAGCGCGCATTCTTCTATTCGTCTCCCTGTTTCTCGCAAGCTTGGCTTTGCCAGTAATGGCAGGGGACAAGGAGGACGCAGTTGGGCTTTTAAAAGCAGGCCAGCCCGATAAAGCCTTTATTCTTATGAAGAAGGCCGCTGAAAACGGAGATCCGGAAGCGCAAGGCCTTTTGGCAGGCATGTACCTGACCGGCAAGGGCACGGCAAAAGACGAAAAAGCTGCTGCCAGTTGGGCAAAAAAGGCGGCTGACAATGGCAATGTCATGTCTATGTACGATATGGCTGTCTTTTACGAGAAAGGCCAGGGCGTCGCCAAAAATCCCCGGGAAGCGGCAGGTTGGTACAAAAGGGCCGCTGATAAAGGCGACAGGGAAGCCCAACGCAAGTTGGGAGAATACTACCGCCATGGGCTCGGTGGTCTGAAAAAAAGCGATGTAGAAGCGCTCAAATGGTTCAGCAAGGCAGCACAGCAGGGCGAGCCTGCCGCAGAGTTCTACATGGGATTGGCGTATGAAGAGGGGCAAGGGGTAAAACAGGACAGCAAGAAAGCGGCTGAATGGTATTCAAAATCGGCAGAACAGATCTATCTCCCTGCACTGCACAATCTGGGCCTGATGTATATGGCCGGTGAAGGAACCAGCAGGAAAGAGGAGGATGGGCTGGCCATGATCCAGGTAGCCGCTGACAGAGGCTTTTCTGATTCGCAGTATTTTATTGGCTACCAGTATGAGACAGGAGGTTATCTCAAAAAGGACTTGGGCAAGGCCCGCTCCTGGTATGAAAAAGCTGCTGCTCAGGGGAATGCAAGAGCACGAGATGCTTTGCTGAGGATGAAATAAAGAGACCCTGTACCGAAGTTTGTGTGTAAGTGCGGAACACCGACCGTGGTTATAGTGTGGTCGAAGTGTCCACAAGACTTGGTGTACCCCCTCATAGTCTGTATACCTGGATTAAGAAATACGGACCTGATTCAGAAGCGTATAAGGCCAAGACCGATGAGCAGGCAGAAATCAGGCGTTTGCGCAAAGAGCTCAAACGCGTTGAAGAAGAACGCGACATCCTAAAAAAAGCCGCGGCATACTTCGCGAAGCAGTCCGGCTGAGGTATGCCTTTATTCAAGAACACAAGGATTGCTGGCCCGTCAGATGGTTGTGCCACATGCTTGAGGTCCATCCCAGCGGCTATTATGCCTGGGTCAACCAGCCGGTTTCCTCGCGTAAAAAGCGAGATATGCGTCAGACGGGGCTGATCAAGCAGTTCTGGCTGGAATCGGTCTGTGTTTATGGATATCGCAAGATTCACAGCGATTTACGAGAGCATGGTGAGACCATCGGCATTAACCGGGTGCATCGCCTGATGCGCGAGAATCACTTAAAGGCACAGGTTGGCTACCGCAAGCCACGCTCTCGCGCTGGCAGCGCTCCCATCGTTGTTCCCAACCGCCTGAAACGTGAGTTTACGACCAGCCAGCCTGACCAGGCCTGGGTCACGGACATCACCTATATCAGAACCCATGCGGGCTGGTTGTATCTGTCCATCGTGATTGATTTGTTCTCCCGTCGTGTTATTGGCTGGTCCATGCACTCACGCATGACCAAGGAACTGGTACTGAATGCCCTTCTGATGGCAGTCTGGCGTAGGAATCCGAAAGAAACGGTAATCGTCCATTCAGATCAGGGCAGTCAGTACACCAGTCATGAATGGGGCGCCTTCCTCAAAACCATGGACTTGAAGCAAGCATGAGCCGCCGTGGGGACTGTTATGACAATGCGGTGGCAGAGAGCTTCTTCCAATTGCTAAAGCGAGAGCGGATCAAGCGCAAGATTTACGCGAATCGCGAAGAAGCGCGAGCAGACGTCTTTGATTACATCGAAATGTTTTACAACTCGAAGCGGCGGCACAGTTACAATAACCAACTGTCCCCCGTGGAATACGAAAAACTGTACGAAAAAATGACTCAACAGTGTCTATGATTCTCGTGGCGATTCATTTTGACGTGCAGCCAGCCTGATTTTTCGGGAATGCTGAAGACATACAGCCAGAGACAAATGAAGGTATTGTCCTTTTGACAGCCAGCCCTTACAGGGCTATATTGCGGTATGTTTACATTGCCAATGGCAAACCCGCATTGCAACTTCCACAGAAACAACCATGCCACACCCCGCAGCAACCGATGTCCAGGACTTTTTTGCCCGTCTCGACCAGTATGATGCCATCATCGATGTGCGCAGTCCTTCCGAGTATGCGGAAGATCACATTCCCGGCGCGATAAACTGCCCGGTACTGAACGACGAGGAACGCGCGCGGGTTGGTACTCTCTACAAGCAGGTCAATCCTTTTGAAGCCAAGAAAGTCGGCGCGGCGCTGGTTGCCAAAAACATTGCCAGCCATATCGAGCAGCAGTTTCTCGACAGGCCGCGCCAGTGGAAGCCGCTGGTTTATTGCTGGCGCGGCGGCAACCGCAGTGGCGCCATGACGCATATCCTGTCAAAAGTCGGCTGGCATGCCGAACAGCTTGAGGGCGGCTACAAAAAATATCGCAGGCAGGTCATTGGTGCGATGGAGAAAGCGCCTGCGCAGTATTCGTTCAATGTCATCTGCGGGACAACCGGTAGCGGGAAAAGCCGTCTTTTGCAGGTGCTGGCCAGCGAAGGCGCGCAGGTGCTTGATCTGGAACAGCTTGCGGCGCATCGCGGCTCGGTGCTTGGCAACATGCCGTCAGAGCCGCAGCCTTCACAGAAATGTTTTGAGAGCTGCCTGTGGGAAACGCTTCGCCGTTGCGATCCGGAGCGCCCCGTTTTCGTGGAATCCGAAAGCAAAAAAGTCGGCAGGCTTCGCGTGCCCGAGGCATTGATCGACTGCATGCGCACCTCACCGTGTACGGCGGTTACCCTTTCCCGCGAAAACCGCATGCGGCTCCTGATGGAGGATTACGCGCATTTTGTGCGTGATCCGCTATGGCTGAACGAACGGTTAAGCCGCCTGACCGTGCTGCACGGGCACGACAAGATCGCGCACTGGCACGAACTGGCCCTGTCCGGGCAAATGGAAACGCTCATTGATGAGCTTTTGACGGAACACTACGATCCACTGTACGAGCGATCCATCCATCGCAACTTTGTCCATGCCGGGGATGCCCGCACGCTTGAACTGCCTGGTATCACACAAGCTGATTTCCGCGCTGCCGCGCAACAGCTGATGGCGGGCTGATTTTCCTGCTGTACTGTCCGTTCAGATCAGGTCATCCATCGCCGCAAACAGCGCATCCCTGCTGCGAAACACGTCAGGCGGCAGGGCTTCGATCCGGTTGCCGTCATGCAGCACAAACACATGCTCTGCCAGCCGCATCGCCTGCCCGAGGCTATGGGAAACCACGACCAGCGTGTAACGCGTTTTCAGTTCGGCCAGCAGGTCTTCGATCTGCCTGGCGGCCCTGAAATCAAGCGATGCCGTCGGTTCGTCCAGCAGCAGGATTTCCGGCTGCAGGGCCAGCGCCCGCGCAAGGCACAGGCGCTGCTGCTGTCCCCCCGAGAGTGAGGCGGCGGGTGCTGACAGCCTGTCGCGCACTTCATCCCACAGGTACACGTCGCGCAGAGCCTGTTCGATACGGTCCTGGCTCTCTGACGCGGAGAGTGATCTTGTCGCTTCCAGCGGCAGGGCGATGTTGCGCGCAATCGACAGCGGCAGCACGTTCGGATTCTGGAATACCATGCCGATGCGCCGCCTCAGGGTTTCAGCAGCGATCCCGCGCCCATAGACATTGACATGCTCGCCCCCAAGCTGCACGCCGATTCGGCCCTGCGTTTCACAACCGGGAAAACATTCATTGAGCCGGTTGATCGCGCGCAAAAGCGTTGTCTTGCCTGATCCGGATCGCCCCAGCAGGAAAGTCGGCCCGCCCGGCTCAATCGCCACGCTGATATCGTCCAGCACCGGCTTGCCGGAAAAACGGACAGACAGATGTTCAATGCATATCGCAGCGGATGTCATGCCATCTCTCCCGTTTTCCATCGCTGTTCCAGTTTCCGCTGCAGCCATCGCGAGCAGGCAAACATCACCCCTGTCAGGCATAACAGCACCACGGCCGCGCAAAATGCCTGTGTCAGTTCCTGCTGTGACTGGTACTCGGCGGCCAGGTAATAAATGTGGAAGGGCAGGGCTTCATATTTGCCGGTGAGCGAAGAGGGTGTGCCGGCATTGGCCACGGCGCCGGTCAACAGGATAACCGCCGTATCTTCCGCCGCGCGGCCGATTGCCAGGATGATGCCGCTGAAAATGCCGGGCAGCGCCGCAGGAAGCAGGATGCGCCAGACGATCTGGCCGTGCGAGAGTCCCAGGCTCGCGCCGGTCAGGCGCAGTTGAACCGGCAGCCCGGCTACCGACAGGCGTGTCGTGCTGATGAGGTAGGGCAGTACCAGCATGGCAAGGCAGAGCGCAGACAGCAGCAGGCCGGTATTCGCGTCCGGCGCAAATGTCCGGCGCAAAAACAGGATCAGGGCAAAGCCGAAGAGCCCCACCAGGATCGAGGGCATGCCCGCCAGCACATCCACGCAGAAAGAAAGGCATTCCCGGAAGCGCCCCTGCGTATATTCAGCCAGGTAAATCCCTGTCGCCACGCCGGCCGGGATGGCAATGACCATCGAAAGCAGCACCAGCGCCAGCGTGCCGACACACGCGGGCCATAATCCGTCAAATACCGGCGCGCCGCGAAAAAGCGCGTCAAAGGCCGGCGTGTCACCGAAAAAGAGCGCTGTCGACCAGCCTGATGCACTTTTTTTGAGCAAAAATACCAGCAGCACGCCCAGCGCCGCCAGGACGGCTCCCGTCGACAGCCACGAACCGGCAACGGTTATTTTATGCAAACGGGAAACCCTGCTAGACACGGTGTTTTTCCCCCTTGCCGTGCACATGCCGCAAACGGTGCAGCACCGCATTGACCAGTACCGATACGCCAAACAGCATCAGCCCGCAGGCAAACAGCGAAGCATAGGCCATGCTCTGGCTGTCGGTTGAAAGGACAAGCGCAATATGCGCTGTCAGCGTGCGAATGGAATCCAGGAGGGAATGCGGCAATTGCGGCGCATTGCCTGCCAGCATCAGCGAAATCATGGTATCGCCGACAGCACGGCCGAAGCCGAGCGCCAGCGCCATCAATAATCCGTGCCGGGAGAGAGGTAGCGTCAGCCGCAGGAACTGCTGCGCCGGTGACAGCCCCAGCGCCATTGCGCCCAGATGCAGTTCTTCGTGCAGCAGGCGGAACTGGTTATCAAGAACCAGCACCACCGTCGGCAAGACCAGGAGCGACAGGGTCAGCAACGCTGCCAGCCATGAAAATCCCGAGCCGGAAAACCCGCCGCGCAACAGCGGCACCAGCAAAAAAGCGGAAACAAGCCCGTAAACCACGGTTGGAATACTGGTCATGAAACGCACGATGCCCAAAAGGGGGCTGGCCAGGCGGGCAGGGCCGATGCCATGAATGAATCCGCACAGCCCGACTCCGGCAGGAAACGCGATTGCCATTGCCGATACGGCCAGGCACAGCGATCCGGCCACCATCGGCAGCACGCCGAATGCGCCCTCCGTTGGCCGCCAGTGCCAGGAAAGGAGCGACATCGCCATGCCGCCCTGGAAAACCGGCAGGGAAAACCACAACAGGAAGCCGAAAATCGCGAGAACAGTCAGTCCCGAGAGTGCTGCAGCGCAAAAGAGCAGCCGGGCAAGCATGTTTAGCGGATCGGCAGGTATCCGGCAGCCTTGATCATCGGCTCGCCTTCCGGACCGCGGACATAGTTGATGAACGCTGCCGTCAGCGCATCCGGCTCACCCTTCGTGTTCATGTAGAGCTTGCGCACGACCGGGTATTTGCCGGACAGGGCATTGTCCTGCGTAGGTGCCACCTGGTCCAGCTTCGGTGCCTTGATGGTGCGGTCGATATGGCCGATCGAGACGTAGCCGATACCGTCCGGATCACCGGCCAGCACGGTTTTCATTGCACCGTTGGATGTCACGACATTGGCCGTGTCGGCGATGGGGCCTTTCTTCAGCAGTTTTTCCCGGAAGACTTCCCGTGTTCCGCTGGCTTCATCGCGCGTGTAAAGATGGATGGCCGCATCGCGTCCGCCCAGCGCCTTCCAGTTCGTGATCTTTCCCGAAAAAATGTCGCAAACCTGCCTTGATGTCAGGCTGTCAATCCCGTTGGCGGGATGAAGTGCCACTGCCACGCCGTCCAGTGCAAAAGGCCAGGATTTCAACCCGTATTTCGCCACTTCATCCGCGCTCAGGGCGCGGCCGGTATTACCGATCTGGACCAGTCCCTCACCGGCTTTCTGCACACCCACGCCGGAACCGCCCGCAGCGATGCTGATGCGGATATCCGGATTGGCCTGCATGATCTTCCTGGCGGCGTCTTTCATCACCGGAATGTGTGCGGTACCACCCGCAATGTCGATTTGCCCCCGCATGCCTTTAAAGGCATCGAGTTCGGATGCGCTGGCGGATGCGGCGATCAGCGCCGTGCCCAGCGCAAATGACAGAAAACAGCGGCCCCATGTCCGAAAACGTTTCATGACAGTATTCTCCGGTGAAAAAACAGGATGCTATTATACCGCCAGACCATCTGTTGAGCGGGCTCGGGAAAACCGGGAAAGCTGTTCGCCCATACGGCAGGCGCAAAAAAAGCCCGGACAGTTATCCGGGCTAATCTGCTTTGAAGGAAAGAGGGGAACTGTCGCTATTCAGCTACCTTCGTTTCGGTTGGTTCAGCAGGTTGGGTTTCTGGTTGGGTTTCCGGTTTCGGCTGAAGGGATTCGAGCTTGGCGGCCAGCCAGTCATCGTAGCCTTGCTGGACCAGGTCCCAGGTCTTGCCGATTTCACTTGCTATGTTGCCTTCAAAGACACCCATGCCAGTCAGGATGTCTACAGCCTCGCCATAGCCTTTCTCAAATCCGCCGCGGATCAGGTCGATGAAGTTCTGGGCAACTTCTGCCGGGTCTTCATTCTTGTGATGTGATGCGTAAGATTCGTACAGGCCCAGCGAGAAAGAAAGGATGACATTGGCCGTGCCTTCCGGGGTGGCATAGGGATTGTTTGGATCCGTCATGGACGGCATCTGGTAATCCGGTGTGATCTTGGATTCAAATTTGCCGAAAACGGCCTCGTAGATGCTTTCCAGGCTCGATTTGTACAGCAGACCCTGCGCATTGTCCCCCGAAGAGATGGATACCTTCAGGGATGCCTCGATAATCATGGTATTGAGATTATCGCGCATGCTGGTTGCTGTCGGCTTTTGTGCCTGAACCTTGTCAGCGCTGGATTCGTTCTTGGTCGTGCTGACGGCACCGGTATTTTGTGTCGCGTTCGAAATAGGGGTACTCATTTCCGGGTCTCCTGTATGGGTATAAGGAATGGCGCGCCATAACATGGTTTCGGGCAATTCATGCCAGGCCTGATTCCGCCTCTATATAGATAACGGCAGAAAACCGGAAAACTTGACTGCCATGTGTTTTTATTGAGATGCAATCAGAAACCACATTGTTTTTCATGCGGTTGCGAATCAATATTCATGTTGTTTCGCGTTATTTTGAGTGGTTTTTGGCGGACTTTTTGCCGGTTGGCCCGGCTGTGACCGTTTCGTCCAGGTACTTCACATGATCCCTGACATAAGTGGATCGAAGGTGGTCCCCGTCCTTGTACATGGCCTTGCCTTCCGGGCTTAAGGCAGGACAGGTTTCTTTCCCGCAAAGGTGGTCCACCGGATCGATAACGGTAATACCGTGTTTTTCGGCAAGGTCTTTCATCGGGTTCTGGATGAATTCATGCTTTTTCCGGAATGCTTCTTTGTCGATACTCCGGCTTCGCACCTGGAATTCGCCTCTGAGGATATCCCGCTTTACCAGGGACTGGGCTTCAAGGCCGAGCGGAATATTCAGGACCAGGTAGGCCTTCTTGTCCAGTGCCGCGATATTCCCGAGCATGCGGTCTATGGCCTCAATGGATCTGGAAATGCCCGCTTCGCTCTCAAGCGGCACTCCTTCAATGGTCGCCCTTGTTCCCGAAAGGTAGTATTCCACCCAGGATGCCGCCACAACGATGGTGTCAACCCGTTCGTTTTTCGCCAGCGTGAAGAAGTGTTCTGCCATGACATCACACTGGGGGCGCGTTTTCCGTTTGACGCCGGGGATGGGAACGCAGCCTCCTTTCGCCAGGAAAGCCGCGCCTCTTTTTCCATCCGAATCCTTGAGCAGTTCAACGATTCTTGCCGTGTACTGCTCCATGTTGCTGTCACCGTAAAAGAGCGTCAGCTTTTCACCTTCTATCCCGTTGAGTTTGACACCGTCAATCTGCATGGGTGAGAGGGCTTTCGGGTCATCCCATTCGATGATGGCCGAGATAATGTCATCAACGCCGTATTGTTTGCTCTTGGGATCAATATGGCCCTTGTATATATTCCAGCCCACGATACCCAGCACAACCGCCACCATGCACAGGAGGGCCGTTTTCAGCAGTCGCCTGCCACCAAAGCGGATGGGTCTTTCAATCAGGCGCCAGGTCAGCCATGCCAGAACAAAGCTCAGGACAGCGCCGCATGTGCGCCATTGCCAGGATGGTTTTCCGTATTCCAGGATGCGGATAAAAGAGAAAACAGGCCAGTGCCACAGGTAGAGCGGATAGCTGATCAGCCCGATCCACACGGCAATGCGGCTGCCGAAGATGCGGCGGTTGAGCCAGGCTTCGGGGCCGGCCAGTATGACAAGAACCGAACCCAGTACAGGCAAAAGCGCCCATGTCCCCGGAAAAGGGCGGGACTGGCGAATGACAATGACAGAAAAAAGCAGGAAAACCATGCCCGCAGCCGAAAGGATGTTGCGCACCCGTTTTTCGCGTATGTCGCCCAAACCGGCCAAATGGCTGCCAGCTCCGTTTTCCCGGGCAACGAAATGTTTGCCCAAAAAGGGTATGCGCTGCGGGAAGAGCATGCCCCAGGCCAAAAGGCTCCCTGCCATGATTTCCCAGAAGCGTGCCTGAGGCAGGAAAAAGGCGGCAGTCTCATCCGCCCTGACAAGCGACAGGTTTTGCCAGAAAGAAAAGAGGGCAATGATCGTCACCGTAACCGGTATATTGGCCCTGATACGCCAGAGCAGCCACATCAGCAGGGGAAACAGCAGGTAAAACTGCTCTTCAACCGCCAGTGACCACAGGTGCATCAGGGGTTTATATTCCGATGCGGTATCAAAATAGCCCGCTTCGCCATAAAGGATCAGGTTCTGGATGAAACTCAGGCTGGACGCCATATGCTTGCCCAGCATCGTGAAATCATTTGCCAAAAGCCAGTACCATCCTGCCAGCATGCTCACAGCCAGAATCAGCAGCAGGGCAGGGAAGATACGCCGGATACGGCGGATATAAAAGTCGGAAAAGCTGAAGGTTCCCCGGTCCAGCCCCCTGAAAATGATGCCGGAGATCAAAAAGCCGGAAATGACAAAAAAGACATCAACGCCAACAAAGCCGCCGCGCAATGATGAGGGGGAAGCGTGAAAAATCACAACCGAAAGAATGGCAAAAGCGCGCAGCCCGTCAATGTCAGGGCGATAACTCTGATGTTCAGCCTGCGGCAGAGGCGCACCGGCCCCGGTTGCGTGTTCGTTCACGGAGAAAAATCGGTAGGGTAACAAAAAAACGTCCTGTCTCAAAGACGCTGAAATGGTAACACCGGAATGCTGCCGTGGATAAGCGCCAGCGAAAAAGAATGAAATAACACCAAACCGCCCGGATAGCGCTTTGTCAGTGCCGCTTGTGCGGGATTTGTATTGGCTGGTATCCTGAAAAAGGGTTCCGTCAGGAAGAGGGTACAAAAAATGCACATACAGGAAATCAGAACCGTTGCCTGTCTCGGAACAGGCACCATGGGACACGGCATTGCCTTTCTGGCAGCCAAAGCCGGATATGACGTCCGCTTTTACGGACGTACCTCAGAAAGCCTGGAAAGAGGCATGGCCAGTGTGAAAAGAGCCATCGCCCTGTATGAAGACAATGACCTGATGCCCAAAGGCCGGGGTGATGAAATTACCGATCGCATCCAGTGTTTTACCCGGATTGAAGACGCGGCCAAAGGCGCGGACATGGTGATGGAATCCGTTGTTGAAGACCTGGCCGTCAAACAGCATGTCTTTGCCGAAGCCGAGCGCCATTGCAAAAAAGGCGCCCTTTTGGCAACAGACACATCCGGGCTGAGCCTTTCCGCTATCGCGGCTGGCCTGAAACACCCTGAATATTTCCTGGGCATCCATTTCTTTACGCCTCCTTACCTGATGCCGGTCGTGGAAGTCTGCCCGACCGGGAAAACGCAGCCCGGCGTATGCGAAACCGGCGCAAAATGGGTTCGTTCGCTTGGTAATGAGCCGGTTGTGCTGGAAAAGGAAATGCCCGGGCTTTTGATCAACCGCATCCAGGCCGCCTGCCTGCGCGAAGCGCTCCACATTGTTGAAAAAGGGTGGGCGAGCGCCGAAACCGTTGACCGGGCCATTGCCCTCTCGCTGGGGCGCCGCTACCTGGTCACTGGTCCTATCGAGAGCGCGGACATGGGGGGACTCGACATCCTCTCCAGCATGTTAAAACAGCTTGCTCCCACGCTTGGACAAAGAACCGATGCCGGTCCCGTCATGCAAAGCGCCCTTGATAAAGGCGATCTGGGCATGAAAACCGGCAAGGGCATTTACGACTGGCCGCAGGAAACGGCCAATGCCCGGCGTCTTGCACGGGAACAGTCGCTGATTGCTTTCCTGAAAGCGGATATCTCAAAAAAACAGGCCTGATGGCATAGCCGTATTTCTTGCCGCACAGTGCCTTTCTTTTTCTTTTTTACCCGGCATCGCTTGCGGTAAAATAAATTGCAGTTTCTGGAATGCAAAGGAAAAGACATGCGAAAAGGACTCCTGTTCATCATTGCGGCCCTCTTTCTGAATACGGCTTGTGCCGATCCCGTTCCGCCCCGGCTGATGCGAAACCTCAAGGGGCATCATGTCATGAGAGTCACCCTGAAAAAAGGCGTGCTCAGGCTTGTCACCACGCACGGCGTTGTCAGCCACGATATCTATGAAAATGTCATCAGGGAAGGCACCTGCTCGGTTCTTCTGGGCGATCCTGAAAAAGGCTGGGGAAAATCCCGGATTGACCGGATCGAGGTGATGAACCGCGATGAGCGCCAGGGCTATGCCTTTGTTGATGCGCGCAAGGCCTGCCTCGAACTGGGCAAAATCACCGATGATGCGGGCAAGAAGACCTATTTCTCCGGGCAGACATGGATCTGCACGATGGAAATATGTGATGATCCCGGCCCGGTCGAGCCAAAAAAGACAGAAAAGACCGGAAAATAATCCGTCCACAGCCTGACGGCAGACCTGCTCTGAAACGGGGCAGGTTTTTTATTGTGTGCGCCTTGAGAGCCTCACCCTTTTGCGATCCCGCCATATTCCTGTATGCTTGAAATGAGCTGATATGCCAAAGCCCGGCCGGAAAACACGATACATGGTAAAGCGGGCGGATTTCCCTGAACAGCCAGGACACAAAGCTTATCCGAGGAAAACATGTTCAAGAAAAAGTCAGAAAGCGGTAAAAACAAACTCAGCCTCGTCGGCATTCTGCTGCATCCGGGGGTGAAAATTTTTGGCGGAATCTTTTCCGTGCTGGCGGCCGTTCTGTTTGGTGGCCTGAAACTGTCTCGCCGCAAAAAGAAAAAAGCTTCCGAATCTGACGCCCGCATGGTTTCTTCGCTTTTGCTGGTCAAACTGCAGGATGTGCGCAGCCAGTTGGGGGCGTTCCGTGTCTGGCTGAAAAAGCAGGATGCTGCAAGCGCGGATCTTAAGGAAACCCAGGAGCAGTATGCCGCCTTAAAGAGCCTGTACAGCGAGTGGACTTCCCACGAGCGAATGGAAGAAATCCTGGGCACCGTCCAGTATGACCCCAAAATCGGCATGAGCGTTTCAAACGGCCTGCACGAATTGCGCAGCCTCAATATCCTGATGGAAACCATCCTGAGAGACGAGCTTCTGGGGACGCCGGAAGGTGAAAAACAGATGGCCGTTGTGGACGAACATCTTGAGCGTGCCATCGGTTTTTTCAACTACATCAACAAGGATCTCGAAAACCTGCCGGAAAACAAACAGGTCGATACCCTCAAGGCATCGCCCGAATAAGCCGTTTTCCGTAGCCTCCTGCCGCCAGCCAGCCTTTTCTGGCGATGCGGGTCTGTGCATGAGCGGCCCTGTATCTGCGGCACAAATTCTGTTATCTTTTCCCGTTTGACAAAGAAAGGCCAAAAGGACTCGGGCATGGGTGAATACATCGTACTGATCGCGTTTTTCCTGATATTCATATGGGGGTGGCGCCGTGTCTATCTCCACGCCATGCGCAAAACGCCCCGTCCGGTTGTTGCGCACATGCTGGGGCTTTTGCTCGCGCTTTTCCCGGCCCGTTTCTTTGTTTATGCCGCCTTTGCCATTGCCCCTCCGGAAGGCGCCGAGCCGGTATCCGATACCAAAACGCTCATGCTGTGCAGCCTCTTCGTGATTTCCATTGTGGCGCTTCATATCCTGACGAGGAAGAGGGCGCCGAAAACCGTTATGCTTTCCTCGCAATCCGGTAACGCGTCAGCCGATGATGATGCCCCCGGCCGCAGCTGATCAGGCATCCCGATTTCTCCGTTTTTCTGCTGTCTTCCCCATGCCTGTTGGATGATTTCCACAGCCCCTGAACTATTTTCAGAAACCCTAACCGGTGCGCTGGACTTTTTTCAGGGAATTTATTAATACTAAAGATATCCGCTGGCCGTGGCGCAGACACCGCCGGCATTTTTCACCTTCCGATCAGCCAAAACCATAAAATCCGACAAGAACGAAGGGACGCAATGCAGACAGAATCAGAACAGCAAAAAGAATGGAAAGAAAAAACGCTGGCCTACGCAAAAGCCATCAACGATTATGTTGCCAGGGGGATAAAAGACGGGTGGGATAATGTCGGCGATGAGCCTTCCTCATCAGGCCGGGAACACCTGGTTCCGGATCTGCTGATTGTCCTGAGAGAAGCCAACCGGCTGGGGCGTACTGATGAATTCCGTGAATACTGGCCGCCGGCACATGAACCCTTTGCCTTCATGCTGGATGAAAACGGGCAGAGCATTCCCATGCTTTCCCTTTTGCCCGATGGTTCCATTCTCGCGCGGATTGGCGCGCCCTATGAAACCGGGCGCGTTGTCCGCATCCAGGGAACCGTGATCGAAGACGTTCCGGGAGTGGAATTTTTTGGCTGTTGCCCCAACAAACGCTATTTTGCCGTTGCCGGAAAAAAAGGCATTGCCGTTACCGATGGCTGGCAGGGCAAAGAGGTGGCTTTCTGCCCCTGGCCCATCGGAACAGAAGATATCCCCGAAGGATACAAGGTCGATCCCCTGAAATCACGGGCGGACCCGACCCGGCTGGTGCCTTTCCCGGACGGAAAGCGGGTGCTTTCCGTGAGTGAGGATGGCATTTTCGTCCTGTCGCCGGATGGCGCCCGCCGCCTCCAGCCCACAAAAGAAGAGTTGGCGGAATACTTTGCCTGGTCGGAAAAGGAATACCCGGAAGAAGAGCTCTCGGTCAATGTTTCGATGGAGCATGGCGCGGTTTCGCGGGATGGAAAATACATTGCCGTTGGCGCACAGGATGGCAGGCACCATGTCTTTGACGCCTCACTGAACCTTATTGCGCAGATCGGCCCGCATAACGAATACCCGCATTACGCGCTTTTCAGCGACGACAGCAGCATGCTGGCCCTGAATGCCTGCCATTTCTACAATGGCGCGACCATCGGTGTGCCGACAGCCATGCTTGAGGGATTGAATACCGACTACTACGAGGAAAAAGAAGGTATTATTCTCTTGCAGGATGGCGCGCGCGTTTATGCCGGTGTTTCCCGGAACGATGAATTCATCATCGGTGATGCCTACGGCTACATCCGGGCGGTCAGCAGGACAGGAGAATACCGCTGGCAGCATTTCATCGGTTCCACCATCAATGCCATGGACATGTCGGCGGATGGCAAAAAACTGGTCGTTTCCACCTATGCCGGCTTCATCTCCTTAATTGAACTGGATGCAGGCAGGCAGCAGCCATACCAGATCGGCAACGGCAATCATTATGAAGAGCGCCGCTGGATATTCTGGAAAAACGAGCCTGCGCCACTGACCTGGTAGCAGTTCAGCCCTTTTCCCGGAGGCAGGGCCATGCAGTGTACGATAGAAATATTCAAGGGCGGCTGGTGGCAGGAATGCTGCACCATCACTGTTGAAGATCCGTCGGCGGGCTTTACGGCCCCGTCAACCATTTCCTACAATCCGGATTATCTTTTTGAGGGGCGCTTTGCGCCCTCACTGCGGTATCGCCCGGCCCCCGGCGTTGTGGAACTACCGCACTGGCCGGCTTTTCTGACGGACCTGATTCCGCAGGGTGACGGCAGGCAGTATCTCCAGGATGTGCTGGAGCTGCCGGACGACCCCGGCTCCGACTGGCGCTTTCTTCTGATGGGACCGATCAACCCGGTAGGGCAGATACGCGTGCGGGAAGCGGCTGACGCCTACCGCGAGCGCATGCGCCAGCTTGATCCCAAATGGTCAGAGCAGGGCTTTACAACCGAAGAGGTCCTTTCCCGCAGCGAAGCCTTTACCGAACATTTTGATGCGCACGGCATCTTTTCTTCCGGTGCGACCAGCATCCAGGGGCTGGCGCCCAAGCTGCTTCTGACCCAGGGAAAGGATGGCCTGTGGTATGCCGATGCCACCCTGCCGGACAGCCAGGCGGCCCGGCACGTCATCCTGAAGCTTTCGCGCGCCAGGAACCTTGCTGACTGGACCATCCTCCGGCACGAAGCTATTTACATGCGTCTTGCACGCGAGATGGGCCTTCATGTGGGCGAACTCCCGGAATGGAAAAACGACATGCTTTTCGTGCCGCGTTTTGACCGGACCGTTACCCCGGACAGGGTCATCCGTCACCACCAGGAAAGCCTGGCCTCGCTTGCCATGCTGTTCGACCCGCAGGCGCCGGCCACCCATAACAGCATGCTGGAAATCCTGCGCCAGTTTGTCAGCGACCCGCACCAGGCCACCCTGGAATACCTCCGGCGCGACATCATGAACCTGGCGCTCGGCAATACGGACAACACGCCCTACAACACGGCCATCCAGACAGTGAACGGTGAAGTCAGGCTGACGCCGCTTTATGACTTTGCGCCCATGTACCTTGATACCGATGATTTGTCCCGTACCCTGGAGTGGGTGGATGAAAACGGCAATGAAATCACCAACTGGGCAGATGTGCTGCATTCCCTGCCGTTTTCGAATGCCGAAAAAGACGTTCTCCGCCGTGAACTCAGGGCGTTTGGCCAGCAGATGGAAAAACTCGAATCCCTGATGCAGGCATTCGGGATGAGCGACGATATCATGACAGACCGTTATTACGGCATCCAGAACCAGCGCTGGCAGCTCGGTGAACTGTAAAAACACTTTTCTTTTACCCGGAAAAAAGGAATGAACATGAAAAAAACCATTGCACTCTTTCTTGCTGCCGCCATGCTTCTGGCGGGCTGTGCATCAAGCGGCGTGGATGTTGACCAGGAAGATATCAGCAGCCTGAAGCCGGGCATTACCACGGAAAAAGACGTCATTGCGCGCTTCGGCCCGCCAACCAGCACCGAAATGCTGCAAAACGGCCGCAAAATGCTCATTTACACCCATACCGAGTCTTCCATGCGCGCCTGGCAGGCCCTTCCCATCGTTTTTGTGCTGACAGGCGGACCCGACAAGGAAGTAACCGCAGCCGAGCTGATATTCAGCCGCGATGGCCTCTATCTCAGCCACAAGCTCGTCAGGGGAGAGGAAGCCGAGGAAATCCTCGAAAAAGAAAAGGCGGAAAAGCAGGTGGTCAAGGCAGATTAGGCCCTATACCAGCCCTTCAAACGGCACAACTTCCACCGTTTCACCGGGTGTGACAGCTTCCCCGTCCGCCGGCAGGATGATGATGCAGTTGGCCCGGGCCATCGAAGACAGCATGCCGGAACCCTGTTCCCCGGTCGTGCGGACAACCCATTCTCCCTGCTCGTTGAGTGACAGGATGCCGCGCTGGAATTCTGTCCTGCCGCGCCGTTTTGACAGCGGCGAAAGACAGGAAACGCGAAGGCGGGGAAGGGGAGCGGGGCGGGTGCCCATCATATAAAAGAGGGCATCGCGCACGAAGAAATAAAAAGTGGTCATCACCGCCACGGGATTGCCGGGCAGGCCGAACACAGCCGTTTCCTTTCCGTCCGAGATGATCCGTCCGAAAGCCATGGGCCGCCCCGGGCGCATATTGATGTTCCAGAATGCCATATCCGCCATATCAGAGAGGATTTGCCCCGTATAGTCTGCCACGCCGACAGAAACACCGCCTGTCGTGATGATGACGTCCGCCTGGCTTGCCGCTTCGGCAAAAGCCGCCCTGATTTTTGCCGGGTCATCCCGGATAACGCCCATATCGATCACCTCACAGCCCAGGCGCCGGATCATCCCGTCAAGCGCATAACGGTTGCTGTCATAAATACCGCCCGGGGGAAGCGGCCCGCCTACGGGATAAAGCTCGTCACCCGTTGAAAAAACCGCCACTTTCGGACGGCGCCTGACAACCGCTTTTTCCACGCCAAGAGAAGCCAGCAAGCCCAGATGCGCCGGGCGAAGCAGGGTTCCCGCTTTCAGGGCGTTTTCCCCGGCCCTGATATCTTCCCCGCGCAGGCGGATATTGTCGCCTTTTGACGCGTTACCGGCAGGAATCGTGATAAATCCCTCCTGCACATCCACGTTTTCCTGCTGGACAACCGTATCGCAGCCTGTCGGCACCGGCGCGCCTGTCATGATCTGCACGCATTCGCCGGGCGAAACCATCCCCTCAAAACGATATCCGGCCAAAAGCGGGCCAATGGTTTTCAGGGTATGGGGCTGGCCCATATCCATCCCTTCAGCCGAAAAGGCATAACCATCCATCGCCGCATTATCATGTGCGGGGACGTCAATCAGGGCGGTCACACCCTCGGCCAGCACCCGGAAAAGCGCTTCTTTGAGCACCACGGTTTCCACCTCTTTTACCGCAGTGACGGCTTCGCTGATGATGCGCCGGGCCTGGTCAACCGGCAGGGGAGATGTGTTGTTTTTCATGGGTGCTGATATGAGGTTTATTAATATAAATCATTTAATTAAAATGAATTATTCGTGTTGTTTATAACTTGTTTTCCGGCAGGTTTTCCAGCTGCTGCAATGCTTCATGCGTGTTGATATTGCCAAACGCGGCCTCATCGGCAAAGTGCGCCTGCGCCACTTTCAGGGTGGCATACCAGGCATCTATTTTACGCTGGCCGGTCTGGAGAAACGCTTCCAGATGCGGCAGCAGATCCCGTTTCATCAGGCAGAAAACGGGCTGTGGCGCAAAAGGGGGTGTCTGTCCTGTCACGGCAATGGCCAGGTCCGCATCAGCAGCCAGTACCGCCTTGCCCAGTTCTGTCACAAGCGTTTCAGGAAAAAAGGGGGAGTCACAGGGCACCGTCACCAGCCAGGGAGTATGGCAATGCTTCAGCCCCGTGGCAAAACCGGCAAGCGGCCCGCCAAAAGCGGCATATTCATCGGCAATGACCGGAAAACCGGCCCTGGCATAGCTTTCAGGGTTCCGGTTGGCATTGACCAGCAGCGCGGACACCTGCGGAAGAAGGCGGGCTGTCGCATGGAGAAAAAGCGGTTGCCCGCGAAAAAGCTGCAGGCCCTTGTCGATATCTCCCATCCGTGTGCCTCGTCCGCCGGCAAGGACAATGCCGGTGATGGCTTCCCTGGGGATGGAGGCGGCATCCATGTCAGCCGCCGATATAGGACATTTCCACCTTTTTGCCCGGCATGTCCGTATTTGCGCTGCGCAGTTCGGAATAGCGGCTGTCCCGGTTCTGCCAGTGAAGCGCAAGCACACGGGCAATCTGTGCATCAGACCAGCCATCGCGGATGAGCGGTTTCAGGTCAAATCCATCCGTGGCAAAAAGACAGGTATACAGCCTGCCGACAGTTGACATGCGTATGCGGGTGCAGTCGCCGCAAAAGGCTTTGGTCACACTCGCAATCACCCCGATTTCTCCGCCGCCATCCCGGTAGCGCCAGCGTGACGCCGTTTCACCCGGGTAATTGGGCGGAAGGGGATAAAGCGGCATGTGGGCATCAATCATGGCAAGCAGGCTGTCAGAGGGAATGATTTCACCCAGTTCCCATCCGTTGGATGTGCCCACATCCATGTATTCAATGAAACGGGGGATGATGCCGGTGTGCCTGAAATAACGGGCAATCGGGAGAATTTCTCCATCATTCATGCCCCTTTTGACCACCATGTTGACCTTGATCGGCGAAAAGCCCGCTGCCTGCGCCGCCTCAATGCCCTTGAGCACATCCGCCACCGGAAAATCCACATCGTTCATCCGGCGAAACACCCGGTCATCCAGCGCGTCGAGCGAAACCGTGATGCGTTTCAGTCCCGCGTCGTAAAGTGATTGCGCTTTTTTCGCGAGAAGCGAGCCGTTCGTTGTCAGTGTCAGGTCGATATCGCGCCCGTCAGGCGTTTTCAGCCCTGCCAGGCGTTCCACCAGTTTTTCCACGTGCCGCCGCATCAGGGGTTCGCCGCCTGTCAGGCGAATCTTTTCCACGCCCATTTCAGTGAAAATCCCGGCAAGACGGGTAATCTCTTCAAAAGAGAGCATTTCCCCGTGCGGGATAAAGCGGAAATCCTTCCCGAAAACCTGCTTGGGCATGCAGTAGACGCAGCGCAGGTTGCACCGGTCTGTCACCGAAATGCGCAGGTCACGCATGGGGCGGGCCAGCCTGTCATGAACGGTGGACGGCATGTCACCTGCCGTGTCCGGCGGGGAGATGCCTGGCTGGCATTCAGTCAGGATGGAAATGATCTTTCGTTGCATGCGGAAAACGGTTTTAAAGCGGGCGCATTGCGCCTGAACCTCCAAAGATAACACGAAGTGCCCCAAAGCACAGAAAGGTAGCGCACAGAATGAAAAAGGGAGAGTTATTTCCTCTCCCTTGTTTCGTGCTGCCTGATGCCGGTATTACTTGCGTGTATCCACCTGGATCAGCGGTTCATCAACAGCCGGTGCAGGCATCCTGCGGCGGCGGGGAGGGCGGGGCGCTTCCGCTTCCGCATCCTGTGCCGCTTTTTCCTGTGCGAGCCGCATTTTTTCCGGATCGGTCGCTGCCATCGTCAGGCCGGCTGAAGCCAGCACTTCGCTGAGATCCTCAACCGTTTCCGCAGCCGGTTCAGCGGCCGCGGCGTCTGCTTCTGCCTCGACCGGCGCTGCGGCTTCAAGGTCAACCGTCTCCCCGGTTTCGCCAGCCGCTTCGGCATCCTCTGTCACGACGATTGTTTCCGGTTCGGCAACAGGTTCGTCCATCACAATCACGTCCTGGTCGGCTGACGGTTCGTTATCCATTACCATTTCAGCCACGACAACAACTTCCTCGACAACCGCTTCGGCTGCCGTTTCATCCGCCTGCGCGGCAACAGCGTCACCTGCCGTTTCCGGTTCGGGTTCAAATACCGGTGATGTGACAAAATCCGAAACCTCCAGTTCCACATCCACTACAGGTGTAGCGGATGTTTCCGGCGCTTCCGTTGCCGACAGCGGCGGGACAACCCCCAGTTCTTCCTGCACGATTTTCAGTTCGACGGGAAGCTCGGACAGGGTTTCCACACGGTCTTCTTCCTGGTGAACAGGCAGGACGGCTTCATCATTGGGGTCATAAAAAGCGACGGGTGGCATGGTATCCGCGTCTTTTTGTCCTTCATCAACAACCGGCCTGAATGCCACATCCTCAACCCGTCCCTGATTGTGCGGACCTGTGCCCGGAACATCCCGGCCAGCCAGGTCATTCTGGCTTAATGTATCCGCCATGAGACCGTCAACCATCTCGTCGATCTCGCGCGCCTCGCCGGAGACGATTTCCGCTACCTCGGAACTGTCGGTGATACTGTCACGATCACGGCGGTTGCGGTTGCGGCCGCCACGGCGGCGGCGGCGGCGGGTTTCCTCTTCGCCGGTACGGCCTTCCTCGGCCGCCTTGGCGGCGATGGCTTCCGTGATATCAATAACAACGGCTTCCTTGGGTTCCCTGATGGCTTCGCCATGGGCATCCAGCAGTTCGATTTCCTCTGACGCGGCCACTTTGTCCTTCTGGTCGCCTTTGGCACCGGAACGTCGGTTGCGTTTTCTTTCACCCGTTGCGCCTTCCTTGGGCTGTTTAGGCTGCCTGGGCGGCTTGGGCATCGTCATGTCGTCATTTTTCATATCCATGGTTGCCGGTGCCGCATCAGGTGTTTGCTCTTCACGGCTGCGCTCACGGCCACGGCCACGGCGGTTGCGGCTGCGTGTCCGGTCGCCATTGCGTTTGGCGCGTGTCTCGCGGGAAGGCGGCGGTGGCGGCGCGACTTCTTCCTCGGTTTTTTCGATACCGAGGAAAGCCAGCACCTTGTCCCAGAATCCGCCAGCCGGTGCTGCCGGTGCGGCAGGTGCTGCGGCGGCAGCAGGGGCCGGAGCAGGCTGGGGCGCGGGCGGCGGTAAATCCGGGGAAATGCTCTTGACGATCGCTTCCTGACGCGGCTTGGGCGCTTCCTTATGGGTCTTGTTAAAGCTCATGTCAACATCAGTTGACTCTTCAGCCAGCTCATAACTCAACTGGTGATCATCCAGGCGCGGATCATCATGCTTTAATCGTTCCAGCTTGTAACGCGGCGTTTCCAGGTACTTGTTCGGAATCACGATCACGGTCACGCGGTGGCGCGCCTCGATCTTCATGACTTCGCCCCGTTTTTCATTCAGGAGGAAAGCCGCCACATCAACAGGCAGCTGGATATGAATCGCAGCCGAGCTTTCCTTCATGGATTCTTCTTCAATAATGCGCAAAACCTGCAGGGCAAACGATTCCACATCACGGATATGGCCTGTGCCGTTGCATCGCGGGCAGGTAATATGGCTGCCTTCCGAGAGGGCCGGACGCAGGCGCTGGCGCGACAGTTCAATCAGGCCAAAACGGGAAATCTTGTCCATCTGCACGCGGGCGCGATCCTGGCGGAGCGCGTCTTTTAAGCGGTTTTCGATCTCGCGCTTGTTCTTGGCGACTTCCATGTCAATGAAGTCAATCACGATCAGGCCGCCCAGGTCGCGCAGACGCAACTGGCGGGCGGCTTCTTCTGCCGCTTCGCAGTTCGTGTTGAATGCGGTTGTCTCAATATCGCTGCCACGGGTTGCACGTGCCGAGTTGACGTCGATTGATACCAGCGCTTCGGTATGGTCAATCACGATCGAGCCGCCGGAGGGCAGGGGAACCACGCGCGAATAGGCTGTTTCAATCTGGTGTTCGATCTGGAAACGGGAAAAAAGCGGAATATCGTCACGATAGCGCTTGACCCGGTTGACCATATCCGGCATCACATGGCTCATGAACTGGCGCGCCTGCTCATAAATCTCGTCCGTATCAATCAGGATTTCGCCGATATCCGGCTGGAAATAGTCGCGGATCGCCCGGATAACCAGCGAGGACTCGTGATAAATCAGGAAGGCGCCCGGCGCGGAAGTGCCCGCGCCATCAATCGCACGCCAGAGCTGCAGCAGGTAATTCAGGTCCCATTGCAGTTCTTCCACGCTCCTGCCGATACCGGCGGTGCGGGCAATCACCGACATGCCGGGAGGCAGGTCGAGCTTGTCGATATTTTCACGCAGTTCCTGGCGTTCCTCACCTTCTACACGGCGGGAAACACCGCCGCCGCGCGGATTGTTCGGCATCAGGACAAGATAACGGCCGGCAAGCGAGATAAAGGTGGTCAGCGCCGCGCCCTTGGTGCCGCGCTCTTCCTTTTCCACCTGGACCATGATTTCCTGGCCTTCGGAGAGGGCATCCTTGATCGAGGCATTCCTGACATCAACCCCTTCCTTGAAGAGGCCCCTGACAACTTCCTTGAAAGGCAGAAAACCGTGGCGGTCTTCGCCATAATTGACAAAACATGCTTCAAGGGAGGGTTCGATGCGGGTGATAACCGCTTTGTAGATATTGGATTTGTGCTGCTCTTTTCCTGCTGTCTCAATATCCAGGTCGAGGAGCTTTTGCCCGTCGACAATCGCCACACGCAGCTCTTCCTGCTGTGTGGCATTAAACAACATACGTTTCATAGTAAATACACTCCGGGGCCACTGGGGCCGTTTTACGCCGCTAACACACTATGGGCGCGGCAATTCATTCGGGTGTACACGAGGATCAGTGGCGGAAAAGAAAAAGTGTCCTGGCGGATGACAGAAAGGCGCATGAGGCCGTTTCCTCGCCGGACACGGTAAGGTCTGATAAGTTGTAATGTCGGCAATAATGCCTGCAATAACCATTTTCAATGCGTTTTCATAAACGGCCCGATCGGGATGATGAAGCCGTTTCTCAATCAAACAACAATTCTTTATCAAACACGCAGCTGACAAGCAATTTTTATACGGTTCTTGCTTTCTATGCTTGCCGCTTTATATTCTTCAGTTTTCCTACGCAAAATCCTGCTTTTTTCCGCCAGAACCGGTTGCAGCTTCAGGGCGCGACCCTGATCGGCTAAAAAAAGTGCGTACACAACTATATCCATTCAATTTGCTTATTGGCGAGGCCAATGGATATGCCCCCTGTGTAGAATGCTAAAATTCACAGCATACACAAAAAAACAGTTGTGCAGAAAAATGCACAAACCGTTCCGGGATTATATATTCAAATGAGCCGAACTAACAGGGGTAGGGCAGGTGAAAGTGCCAAAAAACAGCAGAAAATGCCTGTTGGATCAAATCCGGCGCAGGTTCAGCTCGTTACCGTTACCGAAAACGAAACCGGGCAGCGGATCGACAATTACCTTTTCAAGCACTGCAAGGGTGTACCCAAAAGCCATATTTACCGCATCCTCCGTTCCGGCGAGGTCAGGGTCAACAAGGGCCGGGTAGACCAGACATACCGCCTGAAAACCGGTGATACCGTCCGCATTCCCCCCGTCAGGGTTGCCGAGCGCGAAGAAAAACACATTCCCCAGGCCCGCTTTGAAACCCTTTTTGAAGACGATCACCTCCTCATCATCAACAAGCCGGCGGGCATTGCCGTTCATGGCGGTTCCGGCGTGGCTTTCGGCGTCATCGAGCAGCTTCGCGTTTCCCGCCCCGAACTCCGCTTCCTCGAACTGGTTCATCGCCTGGACAGGGAAACCTCCGGCGTCCTGGTCATCGCCAAAAAAAGATCAGCCCTGAAAAACATGCATGAACAGATGCGGGGAGGCAGCATCGACAAACGCTACCAGACCCTCGTCAAGGGCAACTGGGCCAATCCGCGCCAGCATGTCAGGCTGCCGCTTTTCAAATACCTGACGCCTGATGGCGAACGGCGTGTCCGTGTCCAGGACGACGGCATCCAGGCCCACACCATCTTCAACGTCATCGAAAAATACGACGGATTCACCCTGCTTGAAGCCGAACTTAAAACCGGGCGAACCCACCAGATACGTGTCCACCTGGCGGCAAGCGGACACGTTATTGCCGGTGACGACAAATACGGTGATTTCGAACTGAACCGCCAGTTGCAGAAAGCGGACGGGGATGCCCGGGCCCTGAAAAGAATGTTCCTGCATGCTTACCGGCTCACCTTTATCCATCCCCACACCGGGGAGGAAATCACCGTGACTGCGCCACTGCCTCCCGAATGCGCCGGTTATCTGTCCAGCCTCAATGCCAAAAACGGATAAGCCGGTGTTACCCCGGACAAAACGGGCTACAATGACACCCTGAATGATTCAACCGGCGGCATCCTGCCGCAAAAACAGGGAGAGGGGCGCATCGTTCCCCGGACATGACAAGAAAAAAATTCAATCTGATCGTTTTTGACTGGGATGGCACGCTCATGGACAGCACGGCCGCCATCGTCAAAAGTATCCAGGCTGCGGCTGATTCGCTGGGGCTGCCCGTGCCGGACAGGGAAACTGCCGCGCACGTTATCGGACTGGGGCTTTACGAGGCCATGGAGGCGGTCATGCCGGGCGCTGACGACGCCATATACCGGCAGATGGCAGACAGGTACAGGCAGTATTACCTGCAATTCAGCCAGGAAATCCTGCTTTTTGATGGCGTCATCGACATGCTTGAAGATCTGGCCGCGAGCCATTACATGCTGGCGGTGGCGACAGGCAAGAGCCGCCGCGGCCTGGACCGCGTGCTGCTTGAAACCGGCACCGGCCACTTTTTTCACGCCACCAGGACAGCGGACCAGACCTATTCCAAGCCGCATCCTGCCATGCTCCAGGAAATCACCGAAGAACTGGGCGAATCCATGCGGCATACCGTGATGATCGGGGACACCACCCATGATCTGCTCATGGCATCCAATGCGGGCGCTGCCGGGATTGCCGTCCAGTATGGCGCCCACCCCATCGAAGAACTGAAACGGCTGAACCCGCTGTATACTGCAGAATCCGTTACAGGGCTTCACAACTGGCTCAAAAACAACGCCTGACAGGAAAGAGAAAACCGGACACGCTTATGGAAAACACAAACGACACCACATCACCAGCCGAGACCGCCGCGACCGTTTCCGGCAAGGAAGTGGCCTGGGAGCGGGAAATCATTGAAAAAATGCTGACGGCAACCCTGAAAGAGCAGCGCGCCAAGCGGCGCTGGGGCATCTTTTTCAAATTCCTTGCCGTTGCCGTGGTCATCATCCTCTTTGGTGTGGCCCGCACCGTTGACTTTTCGAGTGATGAAGGCGCTCCGGTAGAAGGGTCCCATGCCGCACTGATCAAGATCAGCGGCGTTATCTCTTCCGAAACCAGGGCCTCCGCCGAAAAAATCACCAAATCCCTGCAAAAGGCGTTTTCCGAAAAGAATGTCACCGGGATCATCCTGCGCATCAACAGTCCGGGCGGCAGCCCTGTCCAGGCCGGGCGCATCCATGATGAAATCATCCGGCTGCGCCAGCTTTACCCTGGCAAGCCGGTCCATGTCGTTGTCGAGGAAGTCTGCGCGTCCGGCGGCTACTACATTGCTGCCGCAGCCGAAAATGTCTATGTCGACAAGGCCAGCATCGTTGGTTCCATCGGCGTTCTTGTCAATGGCTTTGGCTTTACCGGCCTGATGGAAAAAGTCGGCATCGAGCGCCGCCTCATGACATCCGGCAAGAACAAGGCTTTCATGGACCCGTTCAGCCCGCAAAATGAGCAGCAGAAACAATACGTCCAGAGTCTCATCGATGAAGTGCACCAGCAATTCATCGCCGTGGTCAAAAACGGCCGGGGAAATCGCCTGAAAAGTGACGACGACATATTCAGCGGCCTTGTCTGGACAGGCACCAAAGCCATCGAGCTGGGCCTGGCTGATGGCCTGGGCACCGTCAACAGCGTGGCACGCGACGTCATCAAGACCCAGACCATCGTGGACTATACCGAAGAAGAAAAACTCTCCGACCGGGTACTCAAGAAACTGGGCGCCTCGATGGGAGAGGGAGCGGCAAGATACAGCTCACAGGAACTCCTGCCCGCCCTCAAATAATCATCCTGATGTGCAGACAGCAAGCGGAAACAGCCTTTCAAAAGGCCGTTTCTGTTTTCGCGTGTCGCGTTAAATTCGCGATATAACTGTTTGAAATAAATAATTTTTACAGTTGGCCCATCATGGGTTTCAAGCCGAACAGGCCGACGATTTCGAGAATGCCGTTAATGGCAAACTGGACTGCCATGCAGATCAGGAGAAAACCCATGACGCGGGAAATGGCATCAATGCCGCTGTTGCCGAAAAGCCGCATGATCCAGTTGGAACTGCGCATGCAGCCCCAGACAATCGCAGAGACAATCACCGAGATCGTGATCGGCGCCAGCAGGTAAACCCAGGTGGCAATGCCGCCTTCAGCCGTTACCGCCGAGGTGGACGTGATAATCATCGCCATCGTGCCGGGCCCCGCTGTACTGGGCATGGCAAGCGGCACAAATGCAATATCAGATTTTTTGCGATGGTTCAGTTCGGCGGACTTCAGTTCGGCTTCGGTGGATTCCTGCGGGCTTTGCGAGGGAAACAGCATCCGGAAGCCGATAACCGCCACAATCATGCCGCCTGCAATACGCAATCCCTGGATCGAGATGCCGAAGAGTTTCATCACGATCTGGCCGGCATAAAACGTAACCAGCATGATCACGCACACATAGATGGACGCTTTTAAGGATTGCTCGTTGCGCTCGTCCGGCGTCATGTGGCCCGAGATGCCGAGAAGCAGGGCGACCGTCGTCAGGGGGTTGGCCAGCGGCAGAATCACCGTTACCCCCAAAACCGTCAGCTTGAACAAATCCAGAATATCCTGCAGCATCCTTTTACCCGAAAACAAGGAACACGCCTGTTCTGACACCTCATCATACATCACGCAAAAGCGCCTTCGGCAACATTAAGCCAGACATGGCGAGAAAGATCAAACCCAAACAATCAAACCTGTATGCCATAAATGGCATACAATGCTGCCATAATTTGTTCCGTTAAATGATTGATACAGGCAGACCTGCCATGCCATGCCACCAGCCCAACAATATTGACAATTCGCCCCGCATCAAAAGATGGGGCGCCCAGCTTGAAAAACACCAGGCTCTTCTGACCATCAAATCCCTGCTGTTCATGACCGCGCTTTTCGTGCTGTCGGGATACGCTCTGGTATCGTACCTGCTTGACCGGGGCAATCCGCAGCATATCCAGGCCATTCCCGTCATCCAGATGGGCAATGCCGGTCTTATCTTCATCACCCTGTATTTCGGCGTTGTCGAATATCTCTTCAGAAACCGGCCAAAGGAAATCCGCCTTATCCAGCGGTTTATCTGGTACCTTGCCATTCTCTTTCTCGTGACGGCAACCGGTTTTTGCGCAATGATGTTTTCCCGGTAGGCCAAAGACAGCATCCCGCCCGGTTATGCATTTTTTCAGGGAAGTGCGCAACAACACCCGATTTATCATTTAAAATTGACACCGGTCCAATTGACAGCGGTCTGTCAGAGACCTGTGGGAGATGGTATTCCTCCCGTAACTGCCCTAAAGGCTGATGATACCTACACTTATCCCGGCAGGGGAGTGTAGTCCGTCTGCCGGAACTGAATATAACCAGGAGGGCAGGACATGATTTACTCCATTCTTTCCATCTGTATCGGCGCTGCTACAGGAGCGCTCCTGCGATGGGGTCTCGGTATTTCTCTCAATGCGCTTTTCCCCGCCATTCCCCCCGGCACGCTGGTGGCAAATCTGGCAGGCGCTTTTCTTATCGGGCTTTGCCTGGCTTTTTTTGCACATTCTCCGAATATTGCCGGCGAATGGCGCCTGCTGGTCATAACCGGGTTTTTAGGCAGTCTGACAACCTTTTCCACTTTTTCGGCAGAAGTGGTGACCCTCATCCAGCAGGGAAGATTGCTGATGGCATGCACGGCAGCCTCAATCCACCTTTTCGGGTCATTGGGCATGACCTTCCTGGGGCTGCTTGTTTTTTCACTTCTGAAAAGGACAGGGTGACGAAAATGAAAGGATACAAACTGGTTTTTTATACCCGTCAGGATCGTCAGCATGGGCATCAGCCGCTGGCGCACTGGCTTGTTGAAGAATCGCAGCGCCTCGGCTTTGGGGGAGCGACATTGAGCATGGCCGCCGAAGGATTCGGGCATGACGGGAAAATGCATTCCGCCGGTTTTTTTGAGCTGGGCGACCAGCCGGTACAGGTCTGCATGGCCGTTACTGAAGAAGAGGCCGATCTTTTCCGCTACATACTGCAAAAAGAGGGGATTAACATTTTTTACATGAAAATACCCATCGAATTCGGCATGACTAGCGATGCCTGATTTTTACCGGTTTTTGAACGGCATCAGGAATTTCTTTTTCGGGCACAGCCTGTCCAGATTGGCAATCGGCTGCGGGGTGTCATAGGGGTCCATTGCTTCCGCCAGCTTCCTGTAGCAGGCGGCATGGCTGGCATCCTTTGTCTGCCCGTAATGCCCGTTTGCGAAAATCCCGCTTAAAACCATCAGGCAGGGCCTGCTGCCCTTTGCCGCGCCTTCACGCAGTGAGCGGACAATACCCAGCACATCCTTTTCCCGGGCGTAAGTGTCCGCCAGCGGCATTCCGGCATCACCATTACCGGCATTGATAGCGCGCTGGAGCCATTGACGGCCGGTCTCCACATCCTTTTTCTGTTCGATGAGCAGCCTGCCGTGGATTTCCATTCCCTTTGGCGAGCCCGCTTCAGCCGCCTTCTGCGCGAGTTCCTGCGCCTTTTCCAGGTTTTTTTTCATGCCGGCGCCCTTTTCGTGGCATCCGGCCAGCGCGGCCCAGGCATCCGGGCAGCCGGCTTTAGCCGCGTAATCGTACAGGGTCACCCTGTATTTATCACGCTTTGATTTGGCCCCTTTTTTGACAAACTCGTAGCGGTACATGTCCGCCAGCGCCAGTGCCGCCTTTGCACTGCCTTTCGTCATGGACAGCTCGAAATAATCCCCGGCCATTTCCGGGTTTTTCTTTTCGCCGCCCTTGCCCGAACGTATTCGCATGCCGGTCTGGAAAATGTCTTCGGCATCCTTCGTCCCGGCGGGACGGGTTTTTGACAGCACGGGAAATTGCTGTGCAAAAGCCGATGCCGTCATGGAAAAGAGGGCCGTGAAAAAGAGCGTACGGAAGAAACCATTAACCATCTGAGCCTCCCCAGGTCAGAAAAAGATATGCGCTGATCCTATTCAGGCAGGGCAGGACGGGGAGGTCAATACAGGGAGGAGAAGCGGCAAAAAACCGGGGATGCCCGTTGCGTCGTATTACTTGCTGAGCGCGCGCATCGCATCGTCCAGGCCGCGCAGGGTCAGCGGATACATGCGGTTTTCCATGATATCGCGGATGATTTCAATGGATTGGGTGGTTTTCCAGAAACGCTCCTGCTCCGGATTCAGCCAGACGGCGTGCCTGAAATGCGCCAGGAGGCTTTTCATCCACGTTTCACCCGAAAGTGTCGTCGGGTGAAGCCAGCAATTGATTCCCGGATCGGTGATTTCCGATGGTCCCATCGTGGCGTCCCCGACGAAAATCAGCTTGTAATCCTTGCCGAACCGGTTGATCAACTGGCTGATCGGGTAATGGGTGGTATAAGAAGGGCCCTCATACTTCCATACCGTGTCATAGACACAGTTGTGGAAATAAAAATGGTCCATGTGCTTGAATTCCGCGCGGGCAGCGGAAAACAGTTCCTCGCAGGTCTTGATGTGCGGCACCATTGAGCCGCCGGTATCGAAAAGCAGCAGTACCTTGACCTTGTTCTGGCGTTCCGGGCGCATGACCAGATCCAGCCAGCCCGCGTTTTTCGCCGTGCTCCGGATCGTTTCATCCAGGTCCAGTTCGTCAGGCACCCCTTCGCGCGCGAATTTCCTGAGCCGCCTCAAGGCTACCTTGATATTGCGCGTACCCAGTTCAATTTCATCATCCAGCCCCTTGAAATCGCGGCTGTCCCAGGCCTTGACGGTTTTTTCACTGTTGTTGGCGATCATGCTTTCAAGGCGCATGTTTTCCGGGCTGGTGCCTCCCATGCCAAAGGCGTTTTTACCGTTGCCCCGCATCCTGTCGCCGTCCGCCTCTGGCGCCATCTCCTTTTCAGCCGCCGCCGGTTCCGACTGGACGGGCTTGTCGTTCAGCGCCATATCGAGCACGGCCAGGTCCTGTGCGGAAAGCATGTCGCCCGCCGCGTTTTCCAGCCATGCTTCCGGGATGTTTCCGCTGTTTTCATCCTGTGCGCGGATTTTTTCAAAATACTCGGAAAAGGCCACGTCAAAACGGTCGTAGTGTGCCTCGTTCTTGACCAGGCAGATACGCGCAAGGCGATAGAAATCATCCAGGCTGCAATTGGCAAGCCCTGCTTCAAGCGCCTCAAGAAGCGCCAAAAATTCCGTGATTGTCACGGGAACACGGCGTTCCTTCAGATGCAGAAAAAAATCAATCAGCATGGCAAAACCGGGAAAGGGGCGATCAGCTGCGCTGGCGGTTTACCTGAACAAGGCGGTTCATCATCTCCACGTCCTGCTCGTTTTTCATCAGGGCGCCAAGCAGGGGAGGCACTTCCGTGCGCTTTTCCCCGCTGTTCAGGGAGGCGGGGTCGATGCCTTCCGCCCTGAGGAGTTTCAGCCAGTCGATCAGTTCCGAGGTGGATGGTTTTTTCTTGAAACCATTGATCTGGCGCAGGCTGTAAAAGACTTCGAGCGCCTCGCGCATCAGGTTTTCGGAAAGATCGGGGAAATGGACATCCACGATCTTTGCCATCGTTTCCTTGTCCGGGAAGGCGATGTAGTGGAAAAAACAGCGGCGCAGGAAGGCGTCCGGCAGTTCTTTTTCATTATTCGAGGTAATGATGAAAAGCGGGCGGTGTTTCGCCTGGATCAACTGGTGTGTCTCATAGCAGTAAAACTCCATCCGGTCGAGCTCGCGCAAAAGATCATTCGGAAACTCGATATCCGCCTTGTCAATCTCGTCAATCAGCACCACGCTGGGCGTATCCGCTTCAAATGCCTCCCACAGCACGCCCTTGAGAATATAGTTGGCAATATTGGCCACCTTTGCCTCTCCCAGTTGGGAATCGCGCAGGCGGGAAACCGCATCGTACTCATACAGCCCGTGCTGGGCCTTGGTGGTGGACTTGATATGCCATTGCAGAAGCGGCATTCCCAGTGCGGCAGCCACTTCCTCGGCCAGCATGGTCTTGCCGGTGCCGGGTTCACCCTTGATCAGAAGAGGGCGCTCCAGCGTGATGGCAGCATTCACGGCCAGTTGCAGGTCAGGGGTGGCGACGTAATTGGAACTTCCTTCAAAACGCATGGCAGCTTCCTGGGTAATAGGGTTGGAATTCTTCGTTTGAGGAAGTATATCAGCATAATTCGAACGAAGCCTTGCGTGCCGTCAGCAGGCCTGCCGGGAACAAATCCTGGGACTGGATTTTTCTGTGCCGTCGGGATTGAACCGGAGTGCGGATTGATGGCAGCCGCATCCTGCACCGCGTAAAGGTAGCGGTATTGTCGTTTTTGGATGTGCCCAGCGAAAATTCAGGCTTTCAGGCATAATATTTACAGCAATACTAGCCATAAATAACGCTTATTGCCCCTTTATTGTTGTTATCATTTATTAAATCAAGTGAAATGACAGATACTATCAATAAAAACTTTTCGTTTGCTCCGCCCACGCAAAGGGAGTTCCTGTATTCCGCTGATGAAACACTGATGTCAGCAACGGATACCAGGAGCTATATTACCTATGCCAATACTGCTTTCAGGAATATATGCGGCCTGGGCGAAGAGGATATGCGGGGGCATCCGCACAACATTATCCGGCACCCGGACATGCCGCCTGCCGCCTTTGCCGATATGTGGTCGACAATCCAGTCTGGAGACACCTGGACAGGACTTGTCAAAAACCGCCGGGTCGACGGTGATCATTACTGGGTGCGGGCCAACGTGGCGCCCATTCGGGGCGGTGGTGCTACAACGGGTTATATTTCTGTCAGAACGCAGCCCCAAAGACAGGAAATCGAAGCGGCAGAAAGGCTTTACGCACGTTTTCTGGCGGGACGGACCGGCAATCTGTCTCTTTTCAAAGGCCTGCTTGTCAAAAAGGGATTTTTCAGCTTTTCCCGCATCAGGAAAAGCCTTCCTGTGCGCTGGGTAATACGTCTGAGCATGGCTTTTCTTGCGCTTTTTTCCCTTGCCGCGTCATGGCAGCTCGGGCAGATGACCGGGCTTTTGCTTCTGGGTTTGCCTGTCCTGTTGATGGCGATACTGCTGTGCTGGCTGGTGGAGCGAAGGATTGCCAGGCCGCTTGAACGCATTCTTGAGCATGCAAAAGCTGTTGCGACAGGCCATACGGAAAAAGAACTCCTGCTTGACCGCGTTGATGAGATAGGCATGATTGCCCGTTCCGTCAACCAGTCCGGGCTGAATATCAAGGCACTTGTGGATGATGTGGCCATACAGATGGCAGGGTTGGAGGACGTCAGTGAACAGATCGCACAGGGAAGCCTTGATCTGAACCAGCGCACCCGGGAGACCTCCACCGCGCTTGAAGATGTGCTGAAAGTGACACAGGAAATGACCCGGGTTGTGCACGAAAGCGCGGCACATGCCCAAACTGCCCACGAACTGGCTGCTTCAACTTGTTTGGCGGCAGAAAAAGGCGGGGAAATCGTGGGAGGCGTCACGCAGATGATGCAGGACGTTGCACAGTCAGCGACCCGGATTTCTGATATCAACAGCGTGATTGACTCTATTGCTTTTCAAACCAATATCCTGGCGTTGAATGCCTCTGTCGAGGCTTCCCGGGCAGGGGAAGTGGGCAGGGGGTTTGCTGTTGTGGCGGCCGAAGTGCGCAATCTTGCCTTGAGAAGTGCCACGGCAGCAAGAGACATCCGTTCCCTGATTGACGACAGTGTGCAAAAGATCATGGCTGGAGAAGGGCAGGCGGTAACAGCTTGGCAGGCCATGGACAATATCGTTTCCGAAATACGGCAGGTCAGTGAACTGGTTCAGGGAATTTCCAGCGGAACACAGGCGCAAAGCGCCAGCGCAGAAAAAGTGACAAAAGCCATTGGCGATATCGAGCGCATGACAGAACAAAATGCCACCCTGGTGGGCAATCTTTCCGATGCGGGCGGAGACATGCAGGGGCGTATGCACCAGCTTGGTTCGCTCATCCTGCTGTTTACGAATAAAAAGAGCCGGAAAATACTGGCGTCCTTATCCGGTTGAGCCGGCATAAAACGCATCAGATCGGGAACCCGTGCCATAATGACGGCTTTGAACGCGCCCTTTTTCTGAAAATTCCTTAGCAGCGCTTTATTTCATGAGCCAAATCAACCACATAAGCCTTGATACGGGCGAGTTGACTTCCTCAGCGCAAGACGAATTCACCGAAAACGCCATTAACGAAATGATCGCCTGGCTGATGGATGCCCTCGAAAGCCAGGGCTTTGTTCCGCTGCCCGGCGCCCTGTGTGACTACAATGCCCTTATCGACAAGGGCGACGATGGCCTGGTATGTTCCATCTACGGCCCGGCGAAACTCATTCCGGAGGATGTGCTGTACAACAGGACAGGAGGGGTGGTGCCGGATGAAGGTGTGCCGCTGCTCATATTCGGCGTTGCCCTCAAGGACGGGCAGAGCCTGTGGAAATTCTTCCTGCAGGGCTTTTACCTGGGGGACAGGGTTATCGAGATGCCAGCCGAGCCGTGGATCACGGTCATTCCGTATCAGATGTACCCCTATATCCCCGATCCGGACCAGATCATCCGCTTCCAGAATGGCGTTGCCCGGGCCTGGCTGGAAGCACAGAAAAAACTGCACTAGCAGCAAAACGTAAAGCTATATATTGCATTAAATGCATCTTTCAATATATTGAAAATACTATAAATTTGTCAGTTATTTCTTCCGCCATTCGGTTGGGCTCAGTCCGGTTTGTGTCCTGAACATGTAGACAAAAGCCGAGACCGAAGAATACCCGAGGCTCATGGCAATGGTCGTGACAGGCATGCCTTTTTCCAGCCATTCCATGGCACGGAAAAGGCGCACTTTGCGGCGCCATTCGCGCAATGACATCCCGGTTTCTTTTTCAAAGTGACGGGTAAGGGTTCTTGCCGAAGCACCCAGTTCATTTCCCCATTCCCAGGCGGTTTTTTCATCATCCGGCTGTTCATACACGGCTTCGCAGATTTTGCGAAGCAGCGGTGATTGCGGCCAGGGCAGGTGAAAGTCCATGCATTTCAGCCGGTACAACTGCTCGATGATCAGATCATTCACTTTTTCCGTGTATACCGTATCTTCCGCATCGCTTTCCATGCGCTCCAGTTCAAGAATCAGCGTCCGCAAAAGGGGGGTGATGGCATAGACCGTGATGGCGCCGGGCATCCTGAGTTGCGTGGAGGTCCTGATATAAAGGGTGCGAAGCGCCGTATCCATCAGCGCGCCGGAAGAGTGGAGCGTATCAGCCGGAATCCAGATGGCCTGTTCGGGAGTAATGATATAGCGGCTGCTCTGGACATCGACAATCAGCGTGCCTTCTGTCGCATAAGTAAACTGGTTCCAGGGGTGCGCATGATAATCAAAGACCGTTTTGCCGGAGAGATTCTGGGAACGCAGGTAAACAGAATAAGGAAGCTCTTCCATATCCGGCGTATACAGCGTTTTCCAATCCGAAAGGTTTTTCATGCCTGTTCCCGCTCAGTGTCGTTTAATCGATATAACCTGTCATTTTATCGAAAGTTTGTCTATTCATGAAAAGCTATATTGAATTAACTGCATTCCGGATTGATTATGAGTACAACAACTTTTACCGTTTACCGCCCGACAAGACTTGAATATATCAAGGTTATTTCCGCCGGTCTGGCCGCGCTGATCCTGACAGTCGGGCTGGCACGCTTTTCCTATACGCCCCTGCTGACCATCATGCTGCGTGAGTCCGCCTTAAATGACATTCAGGGCGGCTGGCTGGCGGCGCTGAATTACGCGGGATACCTGAGCGGCGCCATGCTTTCGGCGCTGAGCAACAACCTGAGGTTCAAATACACCCTTTACCGCCTGGGACTCGTTACTGCGGTCATCACGACAGTGGCAATGGGCCTTTGCAGCAACTTTACGATCTGGCTCATCCTTCGTTATTTATCCGGCGTTTCCAGTACGGCAGGGCTTTTAATTGCTTCCGGTCTGGTTATGAACTGGCTGATGCGCAAAGGCTTCAAACCCAGCCTGGGCGCGCACCTTATGGGGATCGGGCTTGGTATTGCCGTTTCGGGTGTGGCAGTGGCATGCATGTCTCCCTATCTGGGCTGGGAAGGGCAGTGGGTCGGGCTGGCTGTTCTGGGATTGTTTTTTTTCGTTCCTGCCTGGTTTTATATGCCGAGGCCTGAAGTCATCACGATGTCATCTGGCCGCACGGCGTATCCCGTGCCGGGCAAAACCTGGTCGGCCATTTTCAACACCATGTATTTCTGCGCCGGTTTTGGCTTTGTTATTTCCGCAACCTACATTGTCACCATCCTGGAAGGATCTCCGGCTTTTGAGGGAAGGGGGAGCATGGTCTGGATCGTGGTGGGCGCCGCTGCGGCGCCGACAAGCTGGCTCTGGGACAAGGTTGCCGGGCGCTTTGGCGAGACAAGGACGCTGATTTATGCATTCCTGGTTCAGATCGTGTCCATTATGCTGCCGGTTTTCAGCATGTCTGCCCTGGCGGGTTATTGCAGCGCATTGCTCATGAGCGCCTGGATGGGCATTGTCAGCCTGACGCTGGCCATTGTCGGGCGGGCTTTTCCCAATGATCCGGCAAGGGCGATGGCCCGGCTGACATTAAGCTATGGCGTTGCCCAGATTGTGGCTCCTGCCATTACAGGCTACCTGGTTACGGACTCCGGCAATTACAATAGTACGCTGGTTATTACCGCCCTGATCATGGGTTGCGGCGTATTGCTTCTCATGGTGCTTGGCAGGTTGAAAACCGCCTGAAAAGCCGGATGAATCCCGTGCACCCCCTTTAATTTAAAGAAACGTCACTGCCATGATTATTTCAAAAGTATGGGCAATGTATTTCAGCGCCACAGGAACCACTCAAAAAGTAGTGACAGGCATTGCCGACGCCATTGGCCATAAACTGTTGGCACCCCGGGAGGATTTTGATTTTACGCTTCCCCGGGGAAGAGAGCGCAGGCCTGTTTTTCACGATGGCGAACTGGTGGTTTTCGGCACACCGGTTATTGCAGGCCGCATTCCCAACGTCCTGTTAAAGTTCCTGGATAGCATGCAGGGCGGCGGGGCAATTGCCATACCGGTATCCGTTTTCGGCAATCGCGCTTATGACGATGCATTGATCGAGGCCCGTGATATTCTTGAAAACAGGGGATTTCACACCGTGGCGGCAGCCGCTTTTATTGGCGAACATGCTTTTTCCCGTACCCTTGGCGGCGGCCGTCCTGATGAAAAGGATATGGCTTTGGTGGAAGCCTTTGCCGCGCAGGCGGCAGAAAAAGTGGCGGCGCTCGTTAGCACAGCACAGCTGGAGCCGCTGCAGGTCAAGGGCATGCCTCATCCTTACCGGGGCTATTATCAGCCGCGCGACGCGGAAGGTCAGGCCGTAGACCTGAGAAAAGTCACGCCCGTCACCAACAAAAAGCGATGCCGGGATTGCGGGCTGTGCGCAAGGATATGTCCCGTTGGTTCCATCGATCAGGAAGATCCGGGCAAATTAAACGGCATTTGCATAAAATGCTGTGCCTGCATAAAAAAATGCCCGGTCAGGGCGCGCTCCTTTGACGATCCGGCATTCATTTATCACAGGGAAGAGCTGGAAGAAGAGTTTGTGCAACGGGCCGAGCCGGAGTTTTTCCTTTAACCGGTGAGGATGGCTTTACATGCGGGCAACAGGCAGAGGGCGAGCATTTTCAACAGGTTCTGTTCGGATATGGCCTCCTGCCCATCGCATAGTATTTCGCATAATTGGTATTATGTTAAATAACGTTAATCAAAATAAACCAGGGAGATGAATCAAGACGATCCCTGGTTTAATCATGTTGCTATATCAGTCTTCCATCATCAGTCTCAATTGATCCTTCATGGCGTTTCTGGTGACGTTCTGCGCTTTCATGGCCGGTTCGGCTTTCGCCAGCCATTCCTTTGCCTTCGTTTTTAGGGATTGAAAAATACGTCAGGATGAAGATGCCCTTACCCTCGGGAGGTTTATCCTGAAATGCAGCGCCAGTATGCGCATGGTTGAGCACACCACAATGGCGATCCATGTGCTGTAAATAGGACTGATGATCCCTGTTGAACCCAGCAGTTCAATACATGCGCCGGCAATTGCGGCGGTAGCATAAATTTCCCTTGAAAAAATATGAGGCGTGCTGCCCGAAAGGATATCCCTGATGCAGCCTCCCCCCACCCCGCTCACGCAGCCCATCAGGATTGCCAGCAGCAGGTTGCCCGTAAGCAGGTAGGTTTTGTTTGCGCCAAACGCGGCGAAAAATCCCAACCCGATGGCATCAAGATACAGTGCCGGCAATTCGAGCCGGTTTATGGTTTTCCTGAAACAGATGCTGGCCACAACTGCCAGCAGAATCATGAGCATATAAAACGGATCGGTCAAACCGGGCGGCGGCGTTGCGCCAATGCAGAGATCACGGATAATGCCGCCGCCAATGCCGGTTGCGGCAGCGAGAGCAAATATGCCGAATATGTCAAAGTGCCTGCGTATGCCGACAGCAGCGCCGCTCATTGCAAAAATAAATGTGCCAATCAGGTCGATTGCCAGGAATATGAGACTTGCCTTCAAGAAAATGACCTCTGCTGTTTCGGCGTGGGCGCTACCTCTTCCGGTAAAGCGTAATCCGTACTTTTTACCAGATTTTTAATATCTCGTGTCTTAAAATAAGGGCAGTTAAATGCCGGGGGAAAGGAATTTGTCCATGAAAAAGCATTTCAAACTGGTTTTTGTCCTGCTGCTGGCGGCATTTTCCAGCGTTTCCTTTGCCCGGGACATGCCTCAAAAGGAGAAAAAAATGAAAACGATCCGCCTGGTCTACGGACAATGGCAAGGGGGTGACTACGGCAAGCCTTATACCCCCATCTACGGTTTTGGCGCGCAGTTGATGGCCTGGCTGGCCCCGGCGTCTGACGCCCCGCTCCTTGAAGTCCCGGTTGATGCCTATACCGGCGCAAAGCCCGAAACCGTTCGGGGCGTGGTATGGAAAGACACGGTTATCAGGCAGATGAATGCCGCAAGAAGCCTCATTGATCAGCACAAGCCGGACAGGATCATCACCTTCGGAGGCGACTGCCACGTCAGCCAGGCCCCTTTTGCCTGGCTCAATGAACGTTATGACGGAAACGTGGGTATCCTCTGGATTGACGCCCATCCGGACTTATCCACGCCAAACGAAACAGCCCGTGCCCATGCGATGGTGCTCGGCAACCTGCTTGGTGGCGGTGACGCTGAACTGGCTGCCGAAGTCAAAACGCCATACAAACCGGAAAACATCCTTTACATCGGCATGGACGAGATGCTGCCCAAAGAATCCGCGCTGGTTCAAAAGTACGGTATTCCCATGGTCAAAACCGAAGATGTGGCGGCAGACAGCAAAAAAGTGACAGACTGGATCAGACAGCGCAATCTAAAGCACGTTGTGATCCACCTGGATGTTGATGTGCTGGACCCCCGCTCCTTCTATTCTGTACTGCCAAACTACAAGGGACTGGATTTCGAGACCATTGACGGGAAAATGACCATTCCCCAACTGACAAGGCTCCTCAATGATATCGACGGGGCTTCCACGGTTGTCGGCATCAGCTTTGCCGAATACATGCCCTGGGATGCACAGAACCTGAAAACCATGCTGGAGAGCTTGCCGTTCATGAAATGAAAGCGGAATCAGGGGATAAAAAGGGGCGGATCAACCGGTTCGCCCGCCTTGTTGCGCAAAATCCCTGTCTTCGCTGCGGCCCTTATGCGGTTTCCCTTCGGGCCGGTGCCGGACTTTTTATCCCGGCGCCTGGCTTCCGCCAAATCCTTTTATTCTAATTGACACAGCCTTATTTGCCTTGTTTGCATTGTTAGCTTCAGGCTAATGATGATGTGCTGCGGTTGATTGATGGCTTTTCCTCCC
>JAJDFZ010000015.1 GCA_030269625.1 Oxalobacter sp. OttesenSCG-928-P03
CACTCGGATCTGGAATCGGCTGTGTCAGCCTTTCAGGGAGGGGCTTTTGAATATCTGCCCAAGCCTTTTGATATCAGCGAAGCCATTGACCTGGTTCGTCGCGCGATAAAAGAAAATCCGGCGGAAACATCCCCGAAACCGGAATTGGCAGCAGCGCCCGAAATCCTCGGGCAGGCCCCCGCCATGCAGGAAATATTCAAGGCGATCGGAAAGTTGTCGCATTCTAATGTGACGGTTCTGATTACGGGCGAGTCCGGTACGGGAAAGGAATTGGTTGCGCGTGCGCTGCACAGGCACAGCCTTCGCAGCAAACGGCCATTCATTGCGCTCAATATGGCGGCCATCCCGAGAGATCTGCTGGAGTCGGAACTGTTTGGTCACGAAAGAGGCGCTTTTACCGGCGCGCAGGTGTTGCGCCGGGGGCGTTTTGAGCAGGCCGAAGGAGGGACGCTTTTTCTGGATGAAATCGGCGATATGCCACTGGATTTACAGACAAGGCTTTTGCGGGTGCTGTCAGACGGCCATTTTTACCGGGTGGGCGGCAGCCAGTCTATTCGTGCCGATGTGCGTGTGATTGCGGCCACTCACCAGGACCTTGAGCAGCAGGTCAGGGAGGGACGTTTCAGGGAAGATCTTTTTCACCGGCTCAATGTCATTCGCCTGCGATTGCCGAACCTGTCGGAGAGAAAAGAGGATATCCCGGTGCTGGCCCGGCATTTTCTGGCACAAAGCGCCAGGCAACTGGGGGCTGAAGCCAAGCGGTTGTCAGAGGAAGCGCTGAGTTTTCTCCTGCAATGCGATTTTCAGGGGAATGTCAGGCAGCTTGAAAACCTGTGCCACTGGTTTATGGCGATGGTTCCGGGTCAGGTCATCGGCATCAGGGATATTCCCCGGGATCTGCTGCAAAAGGGCCTGATCAGGCGGGGTGAGGCATTCCCGGATACAACGGAAACCATTCAGCCACACTCATCAGGATGGGATGCGCAACTGGAAAAGGATGTATCTGAGGCGCTGACCAGCGGAGAAAAGGGATTAATGGCGGTATTCAGCCGCCGGTTTGAAACTGTGATGATCCAGTCTGCCTTGCGTCATACCGGTGGACGAAAAAATGAGGCAGCGAAGCTTTTGGGAATTGGACGAAACACCATTACGCGGAAAATACAGGAACTCGATATTATCGAAACCGGCAACAGCCAGACAGGGTAATGATGCCGGCAGCCCGGGTGTGCTGCCGGACACCGGATTTTCTGTCAGTCCAGGTTGGCATAAAGCTCCGTGCTGATATACCGCTCCCCGAAAGAGGGAACGATCACCACGATCATTTTTCCCGCATTTTCAGGCCGTTTCGACAGTTGCAGCGCTGCCCACAATGCCGCCCCGGAAGAAATGCCGACGAGAAGCCCTTCTTCTGTCGCGGCTTTTCTTGCCGTTTCAAAGGCATTTTCATCTGTGACACGGATCACCTCATCATATACGGCAGTATTCAATACTTCGGGAATGAAGCCTGCGCCGATTCCCTGGATTTTATGCGTTCCTTTTTCGCCGGTTGAAAGGATCGGAGAGCTATCCGGTTCCACTGCGATACAGCGGATGGCCGGATTTTTCTGTTTCAATCCTTCTCCCGTTCCTGTCAGCGTACCGCCTGTTCCCACCGCAGCAACAAGTATGTCAACTTTGCCATCCGTATCACGCCAGATTTCTTCAGCCGTGGTTTTTCGGTGCATTTCCGGGTTGGCGGGGTTGCTGAACTGCTGAGGCATGAAATAACGGGGATCCGATGCGACGAGTTCTTCCGCCTTTCTGATTGCGCCGGACATGCCTTCACTTCCCGGTGTCAGGATCAGTTTTGCGCCATAGGCACGAAGCAGGGTGCGGCGTTCGTGGCTCATTGTTTCAGGCATGGTCAGAACGCAACGGTATCCTCTGGCAGCGCAGACCATGGCCAGGGCGATGCCGGTATTGCCGCTGGTTGGCTCGACGATAATGGTATCCGGTTTTATTTTCCCGGCTTCCTCAGCGGCCTCGATCATGGCCAGGCCAATACGATCCTTGACGCTGTGTGCCGGGTTGAAAAATTCGAGTTTGCCGATAATCTCGGCCTGTCCGTTTTTATTCAGTTTTCTTATCCGTACCAGTGGCGTGTTGCCAACCAGTTCGGTGATGTCGTTTGCGATTTTCATGATTATCCCTTGGGTGGTTCGCCGTGCCGCTATGCTAACAGATCACCTCAGTGAAAAAACACGCAATAAAGAGAAAGTCCGGGGCAGGAAAAACAGTTTGCCTGAATACGGGATTGATGACATGAAGCAGTAAAAGTGAAAAACGGTTAAAAAACAGGGGGTTTTTGAATGAAATGCAACAAAATCTTTGACAAAGGGGTTGTATTCGCTTACATTCATGGCAACGCAAAAACAAGTTATTTCAATGACAAGAAAAAAGCCGACATTCATTCGTTCCATTCTTCTTTCAGTGTGCCTTATGGCATCACTTGCCGGAATTTCCTCCCCCGCATGGAGTGCCGGGGATGATGACAAGACCTCTTCTTTCTACGATTACTCGCAACGTGCTGCAGAGCTTGCCATGCAGGCAATGAGCGTGGTTGATGCGCAGTACAGGTATGGCGGCAATTCACCGGAGACCGGTGTCGATTGCAGCGGGCTGGTGCGTTATGTCTACAAAAAAGCATGGGGAGCAGAATTGCCCAGGACAGCGGCAGCGATCAGTGAAGTCGGTGAAAGCATCGAAACGGCAGAACTGCAGCCCGGCGATCTGGTTTTCTACAACACCCAGAGGCGCCGGTTTTCCCATGTCGGTATTTATCTCGGCGACAACAAGTTTGTTCATGCACCCTCAAAGGGGGGCAAGGTTCGTGTCGAGGATATGGCTGGCAGCTACTGGCAGGTTCGTTTTAACGGCGCACGCCGGATAACGGATCCGGAAAAGGAAAGGATCGAAACCGAGCGCATGATCCAGGCTTTTCGCGACGATGCAAAGCCCAAAACCCTGGTGCGCAGCCGCTAGTTTTCTTTTTTTTCCGTATTGCTGACAATGGACCGGGCAACTGCCTCGGCTACCTGGATGCCGTCCACGGCAGATGACAAAATACCCCCGGCATAGCCTGCGCCTTCTCCGGCAGGGTAAAGCCCGACAACATTCACACTTTGCAGATCATCCGGATTGCGCGTTATCCGGATGGGGGATGATGTGCGTGTTTCGATCCCCGTCAGCACCGCATCGTGCATGGTAAATCCCGGGATCCAGCGATCAAATGCCGGCAAGGCTTCACGAATGGCTTCAATAGCATATTCAGGCAATGCCTGTGAGAGATCACATGGTTTGACTCCGGGCTGATAAGAGGGCGTAACACTGCCCAGTTGAGTCGAGGGTTTGCCTTCAAGAAAATCGCCTACAAGCTGACAGGGCGCGTCATAAGTGCCACCGCCAAGCTCAAATGCCTTTTCTTCCAGCTGGCGCTGCAGTTCCATACCTGCCAGCGGATGGCCGGGGAAATCTTCCGGGGAGATGCCCACAACAATGGCGGCATTGGCATTGCGTTCATTTCTGGAATACTGGCTCATACCGTTTGTGACCAGGCGTCCGGGTTCGGATGCCGCGGCAACAACCGTGCCGCCTGGACACATGCAGAAACTGTAGACGGAACGCCCGTTTTTGCAGTGGTGAACCAGTTTGTAATCGGCGGCGCCCAAAAGCGGATTACCGGCATTGGGTCCAAGCCGGCACTGGTCAATAAGCGATTGCGGATGTTCAATCCTGAAGCCGATGGAAAAGGGTTTGGGTGCAATGCTGACACCCCGATCGTACAACATCCGGAACGTATCGCGGGCACTGTGCCCGATAGCCAGGATAACGTGTTCACTTTCGATGCGTGTGTTGTCGGCAAGGAGTACACCGCGTATATGCCCGTTTTCAATGATCAGGTCATCCACCCGGCTTTCGAAGCGGAATTCACCGCCAAGCGATTCGATGGTTTCGCGCATGTTTTCAATGACCTTGACCAGGCGGAAGGTGCCGATATGCGGTTTGGCTGCATAGAGGATTTCCGGCGGCGCGCCGGCTGTCACGAATTCGGTCAGCACTTTGCGGCCATAGTGTTTCGGATCCTTGATCTGGGTATGCAGTTTGCCGTCAGAAAAGGTGCCGGCGCCGCCTTCGCCGAACTGGACATTGGATTCCGGGTCCAGTTTTCTGGTTCGCCAGAAGCCGAATGTGTCTTTTGTTCTTTCACGAACGGCCTTCCCCCGTTCAAGGATGATGGGGCAAAATCCGCTTTGTGCCAGTACGAGTGCGGCAAAAAGGCCGCATGGACCACAGCCGATAATGACGGGGCGCGAAACAGGCGGTTCGGAAACGCGGGCGACAAAACGGTATGTCGTATCAGGTGCGGGTTTGACATGCTTGTGATCTCCCAGTCGCGCCAAAACAGCCGCTTCATCCTGGACAACAACGTCAATGGTGTAGGTAAAGACAATGGCATTTCTTTTTCTGGCGTCATGGCTGCGCCGGAAAATCGTGTATTCGTGCAGAGCGTCCCCGGAAATGCCAAGCCGTTCGAGAATGGCTGTGCGCAGCGCTTTTTCACTATGATCAATCGGAAGACGGATTTCAGTCAGTCGCAACATGGGAATAAGGGAAAAAGACGTTCAGGCCAGGGCGTATCATGTGGAAGGGTTGTTGCATATCAGTCGTATGATTGCATATTTTTGCCGGTTTTGTCTGCTGTTGATCAGCATGCTTTTTACCTGATGATACAGAATGTGACAAAAAATCATGTGCATGGCAGGCACAATTCTCCCGTTTTGTTATAGGCTGTTTTCCATGCTGAAACAATCATTCCGAATGACATGGCGCGACTGGCGTGCCGGCGAGTTGCGCTTTCTGCTGCTGGCGCTTGTCGTGGCGGTTGCGGCGCTGGCATCAGTCGGATTCTTCATTGATCGCATGCAGTCCGGGCTGCAACAGGATGCACACCAGTTGCTCGGTGGCGACCTGGTGATGGTTTCTGACCAGAGGATGGATGATGCCTGGTCTGACGAGGCAAAAAGGCTGGGACTTTACCAGGCCCAAACCCGTATCTTTGCAAGCATGGCCTCTGTTTTGCACGAGGGCGAACCGGTAACCCGGCTGGTTTCCATCAAGGCTGTATCGCCAGGTTATCCTTTGCGTGGCAGCCTGAGGACATCAGTGCGGCTTGACGATTCCGGTTCACAGACACAGGACATTCCATCCAGGGGAACAGTCTGGGTGGATGCATCGCTCCTCGTCGCGCTCGACCTGTCAGTGGGGGATCAGATTACGCTTGGCGAGGATGTTTTTACCGTTTCACGGATACTGGCGTCCGAGCCGGACAAGAGTATTTCCTTTGTGAACTTTGCGCCACGAGTGATGATGTCACTGCCGGACCTGGAAACGACAGGACTGGTGCAGCCGGCTTCACGCGTCTCATATCGTCTTTTACTTGCCGGAAATGCCGATGGAGTGGAAGCATACCGGAAATGGGCGCAGGCCCGGCTGGATAATGAGGCCAACAGGGGAATACGGATTGAGACACTGGAATCCAGCCGCCCTGAAATGAATACCACGCTGAACCGGGGAGAACAGTTCCTTTCACTGGTCGGACTTTTGTCTGCCATGCTGGCGGCAGTGGCGATTGCCATGGCGGCCAGACGCTTTGTCATACGCCATCTTGATGCCTGTGCCATGCTGCGTTGTCTGGGTCTGACACAAAATGAAGTGACGGCCCTGTACCTGACGGAGTTTTTGCTCGTGGGACTGGCTGGCAGCATGATTGGCGCGGTATTGGGTTTTGGTGCGCATTTTGTTCTTCTGGAGATTTTAGGCAGCTTCGTTTTGAAGGAAATACCCCCGCCAGGCTGGCTTCCTGCCGTAAAAAGCATGGTAACCGGCCTGGTTCTTCTGATCGGGTTTGCGCTTCCGCCTGTCCTGCAACTGCGCAATGTGCCTCATAACCGGGTTATCCGGCGGGAGCGGGATGCACCCAAGCCCCTGACGCTCTTGATCTATTGCTGCGGGCTCGGTGTGTTTGTCGTGCTGCTTTTGTGGCAGGCGGGAGATATCAGGCTGGGGTTGTATACAGCGGGGGGATTCCTGGGCGGGGTTGCTGCATTTGCACTGGTTGGCTGGCTGTGCCTGAAAGGATTGCATATCCTGCGGCGCAATCTGAAGAATCCGGACTGGCGTTTTGCACTGACGGCACTTGAGCGCCGGCCGGGAACAACACTGGTGCAGATTGTATCACTGGCCTGCGGCCTGATGGCGCTTTTGCTTTTGACCGTCGTGCGGGCGGATCTGGTCAGTGAATGGAAAAAGGCAACACCACCGGATACGCCCAATCATTTCATCATTAATATCCTGCCTGAACAGAAAACAGAAGTGATGTCTGCCATGGTGCAGGCCGGCATTGAACATCCGCAACTGTATCCGATGGTGCGAGGGCGTCTTCTTTCCATCAATGACCGTCCGGTAAATGAAATCACCTTTTCCGACAGGCGTTCAAAACGCATGGTTCTTCGTGAATTCAATCTTTCATACATGGCGTCACCGCCCGAACAGAACCAGATTGTGCAGGGCCAATGGTTCGGCCGGGGCGAAAATGAAATCTCGCTGGAGGAGGGGCTGGCAAAGCGGCTGGGACTTTCCATTGGTGACAGAATGACATTTGATATCACCGGTACGGAAGTCAACGCCGTGATTACCAGCTTCCGAAAGGTGGACTGGGGTTCCATCCGCGTGAATTTTTTTGCGGTAATGAATCCGGAAAGCCTTCAGGATATGCCGCAGACATGGATCACGGCATTTCATCTCATGCCTCAAAAAGCCCGTTTTACAGGGGAATTGACCCGGGCATTTCCCAACCTGACAATCATTGATATCGGCAGCATTATCCTGCGTATCCAGACCATGCTGGACCAGGTCATTATCGCCGTGGAGTTCCTTTTCCTGTTTACGCTGTTTTCAGGAATGCTGGTACTGTATGCGGCACTGGTTGGCTCGCAGGATGAGCGCATGCAGGAAGCCAGCCTGCTGCGCGCGCTGGGGGCAACCCGTTCCAGGCTCAGGCAGGCGCAAAGAGTTGAGTTTTTACTGATCGGCAGTCTCGGAGGGCTGCTGGCTGCAACGGGAGCAGACATGATCGGCTGGGTTTTGGCGACACAGGTTTTCAGCTTTTCATGGACATTCAACCCGCTGGTCTGGATGGCGGGCCTGGCTGCAGGAGTGTTATGCGCCATGGCTGGCGGCTGGCTGGGATTGCGCCATATTCTCAATCATCCGCCATTGCAGACACTGCGTGAAGAGTAGGTATGTCTTGCGGCGCTTATTTTAGCGGAGGAAGCCGGGACGTTATCCTGGCAGGAACGTGACGCAATACCTGTGTGCGTGTGAAGTGCCAGAATGCTGAAAGCAGCAGCAGGGCCGAACCGATGAAAAGCGCGGTAAGGGCAAACCCCATGTTCACGACGCCGAATTTTTCCAGCAGGGTGCTGAAGGCATAGAGAACGTAGATCAGGGAAGAAACCATCAGTGCCCGGCGATCGATCAAAAGTGATACAAGCGCGATAAAGACGTAAAGAACCATGACAATGGCGATCGGGAACACCGCGCTTTTTCCACTGAATATGTCCAGTGCAGTAAAGACAGGATGAACCAGCAATGGCGCCGCCAGCAGGTGGAGCCAGAACGCGACATCGGATTTGCGCGTCTGTCGCCGGGTATCGGCTGAATCCCATCGCATGGCAAAGGCAAAGACGGCAACCCCGGTCATAAAACAGATGATCCGCATCCATGCCAGGGAGTCCGGCGCAATGCTGAGAATCAGGGCGATGGCACTGCCGGAAACAGCTGCGGCGCCGGCAGCAATGGTGATCGGGACCCTGAAGCGCCGCCAGTGCAGCCATGCTGCTCCGGCCGCCAGCGTACAGGAAAAGACCTGGTGCATGGGCAGACCTTTCAGGAGGAAGACAGACGCATAATAGATGGCGCCCACGAATGCTAAAAGGAGAACAATAGCCGGCAGTGCCATGCGGCGTTTCCGGACAAAAAACTCAGCCAGTCCCCATGCCGCAGCAGCAGCGGCCAGCCCGCCGAGTGCCGGGGAGAATGCTTTGCCGATCCAGACGATGGATGCCAGAAGCAGGGAGCAGGCAATCACGACGAAGATATCGTTAAAGCCGGTAATGAGACGGAAATGCTCTTCATCCACAGCAGGCATGCTCTTTTGCCGTGCGACATGGATGCGGAAAGCGTCAGCTGTTTCAGGGGTAAAAATGCCGGCCTGGATGGCGGACTGGATATCTTCTTCGGTATACATACCTGCTTTTGCGAGAATGGTTCAACAGCGTATGGTACTGCTGCAGGAGGGGTAGCACAACCGGCGTATCATTCTGTTACAAGCGCTTCCTTTGCCATGACGATAACTTTCGTAAATCCGGCGTGACATATAATGCACGAACCGAATAGCTTATGGAGGTGGCTGATGACCTGGAAATTCCCCGGTTTGGTCAGCATGCAGGGTACGGTTCTGTTGCCGATGGCCTTTTTCCTGTTTTTTCTGTCTTTGCGTCCGGTATATCCGGCCGTGACATATGACCTGATTCCCGCACCGGATAAAAGTGGCCGGTGGGGGTATGTTGATGCAAAAACAAAGAAGACAGTTATTGCGCCGAAATATGGCAGTGCGGAATTTTTCAGCGATGGGGTGGCCATTGTTGCGGATGCTACCCGAAAAAAAGGCCTGATTGATCGTAATGGCAGGGAAATTCTGCCAGTGCAGTATGATGCTGTTACACGGTCTCGTTTGTTTTATTCGCCTTATGAGGATGTTTCGGGTTTTTTTATTGTCACCCTTGGAGATCAAGAAGGCATCGTTCGCACCGATGGAAGCTGGGTGCTTCCAATGGGGAAATATGAAGATATCCGTTTTTACAAGGAAGGTTATTTCAGGTTTGACGGCAGTTTCTGGATTAACGGGCAGATTTATACGCCGCCATCTGGCTATGTGATCAGCCGGATTATTCCTCAGATCGATGCCTTCATGATTGAAAGCGCCGCGAAATCCTCTTTCAGCACACCCAAAAACGGGGTAATGCTGCGGGATGGCACTATCCTGATCAGTCCTGAATACGATGAAATCGAGTTTGTCTGTGGCGCTGAAAAACGCTGGACTGTCTCAAAGGTTGACAGCAATGTGCTGGGCAAGGTCATCAAGGCCGTCGTGACAGGCGGTGACCTCGATGTGGATGAGCGAAAGGATATGCTGACTTTCTGGCTCCTGGATGGCGAGGGTAAGGTAATCAGAAAATACCGGGCACGCTACCATCCTTTCGTCAAGGACGGGCGTGTTACCTACCAGAGTGGCGGAAAGGAGTATGAGGTCAGTCCTGTAACCGGCGAGGTCATCATACCGGATACCAGCCGGAAAGTCGGAAACAGGTATGTGCTTTTCCAGGAACGGGGTTTCTGGGGAGTGAAGGATACAGAAGGCCTGGTATTGATTGAGCCGCAGTATGTCAGCATGGGTAGCCTTGGAGATGATCTTTTCTCTGCGAGAAAAATAGAAGGATTGGATACAAGCGGAGAGGCACCGGCATACAATGTTTATGCGGAAAACGTGGGGGTGGTGAATACGGCTAACCAGGTTGTCATGCCTTTTGAATACAGGGAAATTGCCTCACTGCGTTATCCGGACAGCCAGACAGCTCATTTCCGGGTTGCGAAAACCGTGAAAAAGGAGGGGGCTTCCTATGGCGGTGTGCGATATGGCATTGCTGACAGATCAGGGAAAATCGTGGTTCCTCTCCAGTATGACAGCCAGTTTTACATGAACAGGATAGGCCAGGCGCAGGTATACCAGGAGGGCAGGCATGGTGTAATTGACCATGCCGGCAGGGTTATTCTACCGCTGGAATACGCCTCCATATTTGATACCAGGGAGCTCGGCAAGACAACGGCGTTCTTTTATACGGCGGAGAAAAACAAATTGTGGGGTGTCTATGACGCAACCGGAAAGCAAATTGTGCCCCACAGGTACGGGTATCTCTCACTTGACGAAAAAAACATCAAAAAAGGGTGGGTTGTTGGTGACAGTCCTGATCGTCAGAAAAGAGGGGCATACAATTACCTGACCCGGGTCACCATCCCGATGGAATACGAGCACATTCGTATTCATGACAGCCTGATCTCGACCTACAGACGATCAACGGAACATGGTGCAAAAGACCAGTATGACCTGCTGGATTTCAAGGGAAAAAAACTGGCAACCTATGATCATGTGAAGGAGACGGCTGGCGGCAATTTTATTGTGCAAAAAGACAGGTTGTACGGGGTGCTGGATCAGAAAGGCAAAATAGGAGTGCCGCTGAAATACCGGGATATCTCTTTTTTCAAAGGAGAGATGCTTCGTGCCACTGACATGGCAGGAAACCGGTTTTATATCAGTGAGAGCGGTACGGAGTACCGGATAAAAGACTGATTCCGTTTGGCGCAAAAAGTGGTTGCGGCATGATTGTCAATCAAGCTGCCATCGGTTTAATATGAGAAGTTTGACACACACTATTTCACGATCATGATCGCAAATGTTTTCAGCATAGCCGGAACCGACCCGACAGGGGGCGCGGGTATCCAGGCAGACCTCAAGACGTTTTCCGCCATGGGGACATATGGCATGGCAGCCATTACTGCTGTTGTGGCACAGAATACGTCAGGCGTGCGTGCGTTTCAGCCGCTTTCCCCTTCCTTTGTCGCAGACCAGATTGATGCCGTATTCGAGGATGTCAGGGTAGATGTCGTCAAGATCGGCATGGTTGCGACAGCCGATATTGCCAGAGCCATCGAGGATCGTCTGGCCTGGCACAAGCCTCCCTGTATCGTGCTGGATCCGGTCATGGTCGCCAAAAGCGGGGATCTGCTGCTGCAGCCCGATGCCGTGGCCGCGATACGCGATATCCTGACTCCCATGGCAACGGTTATCACACCCAATCTGCCGGAGGCTGGCGTACTGCTTGACCGGGACATGCCAAAGTCACGGGAAGAGATGCGGGCTATCCTGCCGGATCTGCTGGCACTGGGTTCCCAGTGGGTTCTGCTCAAGGGCGGACATCTTCCGGGAGAAACGATCCTGGACATCCTGTGCGGGAAGAACGAGATGATCGATATTGAGGGGCCCAGGATTGAGACCAACAATCTTCACGGAACCGGGTGCACCCTCTCAGCGGCACTGTCAGCGCTTCTGACGCGTTTTGACATGCCCGAGAGCGCCAGACGTGCCCGGGCCTACCTGACAGAAGCGCTGGTCCAGTCTTCCCGGTTGACAGTAGGTAAAGGAAAAGGCCCGGTTCATCATTTTCATGCCTTGTGGCAGCCGGTTGCATAGACGGAGGAGAGATGCTGCGCATTTTCCATTGTTTTCTTGCGGTACTGTTTTCGGTTTTTGCGCTTTCGGCGCAGGCTGGCGAGTATGTCGACATGTTTCCGGGGACACTGGTTATCTGGGAGGATAAACCGGTACTGATCCGCTGTGACCTGGTCAAAAATGCCTATGTGCTGGTAGACAGTGACCTGCAAACGGCGCCTTATCTCGAACAGGTGAAGGAATTACAGGCAAGTATTGAGTCACCGGTATCGGCACGGGTATATGGCTCATACAGGGAAATAAACGGGATGAACCACCTGGTGGTCCGGTCAATGGAAAATATCCGGAAGGGCGACTCCTGCCACCTTGTTCCGCCCAAACTGCCGCTGAATATCACGTTTCCCTGATGGCGCCTGTTTTGCCGGATATCCGGGGCATCCGTTATCAGGGGCCGGAATCGTAGAGAATGCGTCCCCAGAAATACATCTGGCCCGGCTTGATGACGGGAGGAATGGGATTGTCCGGCGCTTCCTTCATGAAGGGCTCATAAGCCCGTATTGCCAGTTGCGTGCAGTAGTAGCGGCCAGGGGTATTGATACCGATCAGGCCGGTGTAGTTGTACCCCTTCCCGATCCAGCTTCGGGCTCTTTCAATAGCCTGCACGGCATTATCCGGTGTCCACCAGATGGGGCGGATAATCAGCGCACGCTGGGATTTCGCCAGAAAGACATCCAGCCTGGTGGTATGCACGCCTTCTCCGGTTGCCTCAATGACTTCATCACGCTCTGCATCATAAATGGCGGCATGCGAGAGCGGTGCGTTGGTCATGGTGGCGACAAAGTTATCCGTATTGAGAATACCTCGTGTGATCAGCCAGTCACCATTGACGAGCAGGCGACGCATCTCGCTGACACGTTCTGTATCCCTGATGGTGGTTTCAGGATTGACAACAGGCTGAACAGCGCAGCCTGTCAGGATGCAGAATACAGCGGAAAAAACGAATGTGGCAGCATATCTGAAGTGTCGACCCATTTATTTCCCGCTATCCTTTCTGTCGCACAGGATGCCTGTTCAGCAGGCATCCTGTGGCATGCATTGAAATCAGTTGATCAATTTTAAGGCATAGTTCAGACCGGATTCAATTTTTTTCATGTCGCCGTCCAGCGAGTACATCGTGGCAGGATCATTGCTGTATATGGCGTAATAATCCTGCTCGTCTTTGGCTTTGTCCGGATTGAGGATGTAAACCACGGCATTGGCGTCATTGTCCATGCCGCGCCGGACGGTGTAATTGCCGGTGGTCACGAAAACATTGTTGGGTTCCTTGCCCATGTAGGTCATGGTTTTTTCAAACACATTGCCTGTTGCATCCCCTTCCTTGCTGCTGATTTTGACCCGGGTTTTGATGCCGGAGCAGTCTGCGCAGGGCAGGATACCTTCGTAGACTTTTTCCACAATGACAGCTTCCGTTGCGGGAGAGGGTGCGGTTTGTGCGGTTGACCGGGTTTCTGCCGGTTTGGGTGCCGGAGCAGGAGCTTCTTTTTTCTGGCAGCCAGCCAGGAAAAGGCCCGTGACAGCCAGGCCGATAAACAGTTTTTTCATGATAGTTCCTTTCCTTGGTGATGGCGGTAAATCAGCAGGAGATACGGCCCGGATGTCAGGGCGCATACCGATGCTGCTGATTATCGAACTTCAGCAGGTTTAAGGTTTTGATATAAACCTGTTTGCGGGCATTAATCTTCCCGTCTCATGTGAGGAAAAAGAATGACGTCACGGATGTTCGGAGAATCAGTAATCAGCATAATGAGACGGTCGATTCCGATGCCGCAGCCACCGGCGGGCGGCATACCGTATTCCAGTGCCCGCACGAAATCGGCGTCATAATACATCGCTTCCTCGTCGCCGGCGTTTTTGGCCTCGACCTGCGCCATGAAGCGGGCGGCCTGGTCTTCGGCATCATTCAGCTCGGAAAAGCCGTTGGCGATTTCCCTGCCAGCGATGAAGAGTTCAAATCGTTCTGTTATGCCGGGGCGGGTGTCTGATGCCCGGGCAAGGGGAGAAACCTCAACCGGATAATCGATGATATAGCAGGGATTCCACAGCTTTGATTCAGCGGTTTCTTCAAAGAGTGCCAGTTGCAGGGCGCCGATGCCGACATTGGCCAGCAGTTTGACGCCGAATTTCAGCAGTTCTTCCCTCAGGAAGGCTGCATCATTGAGCTGTTCGGTGGTGTATTGCGGAGCGTGCTTGTTGATGGCTTCGATAATAGTCAGGCGCTCAAAGGGTTTTGAAAAATCAATTTCTTTTTCCTGATAGGAAAGAATGGGCGTGCCATGAGCATCGATGACGGCCTGGCGGATAATGGTTTCGGTGAAATCCATCAGCCACTGGTAGTCAACATAGGCCGCGTAATATTCCATCATCGTGAATTCAGGATTATGGCGGGGTGAGACCCCTTCATTGCGGAAGTTGCGGTTGATTTCGAATACGCGTTCAAATCCACCGACGAGCAGGCGTTTCAGAAAGAGTTCCGGGGCGATCCGCATGAACATCTGCATGTCCAGAGCATTGTGATGGGTGACGAAAGGCTTGGCAGCCGCTCCTCCGGGAATGGATTGCAGCATCGGCGTTTCCACCTCCATGAAGTCGTGCTGCTCCATGAAGCGCCTGATAGAGGAAATGGCGGCGGTTCTTGCCTTGAAGGTTTGCCGGGTTTCCTCACTCATGATGAGATCGACATATCGCTGCCGGTACTTGATCTCCTGGTCAACCAGCCCGTGGAATTTATCGGGAAGCGGCCGCAAAGATTTGGTCAGCAACCGAAGGTTGCTGACGCGGACAGACAGTTCGCCGGTTTTTGTTTTGAAGAGGGTGCCTTCTGCGCCCAGGATGTCGCCGATATCATAATGCTTGAACGCTTCATGTGCTTCATGGCCGGTCGTGCCATCGGTGATGAAGAGCTGGATGCGACCATCGGACTGCGGGCCGGAAGCATCCATCAGTGTGGCAAAGGATGCTTTACCCATGACACGCTTGAGCATCATGCGGCCGGCAACGCTGACATGGATGTCAGTGGATTCCAGCGCTTCCTTGTCCAGGCTGTCGTATTGCCCGTGAAGATCAGCCGCCTTGTTTTTCGGGCTGAAGTCGTTCGGGAAGGCAACACCCTGTTGCCGGATCGCGGCCAGTTTGGCGCGGCGTTCTGCCATGATGGTGTTTTCATCTGCTGCCGGAATGACGTTTTGTGTCTCTTCCGTTTGGGATGCAGCCGGTTGATTTTGCGATGTCATGATGCGTAGCGGGTCGAAAATAAAGTAAAAACAGCGTATTACACGCCCTGTTTCAGTGATTCGGCGATGAAGTCGTCCAAATCGCCATCCAGCACAGCCTTGGTATTGCCGGTTTCAAAATTGGTGCGCAAGTCCTTGATGCGGGACTGGTCCAGCACGTAGGAACGAATCTGGTGTCCCCAGCCCACATCGGTTTTGGCATCCTCGAGTTTTTGCTGTTCGTTCATGCGTTTGCGGAGTTCCTGCTCAAACAGCCGCGACTTCAGCATGTCCCATGCTTCAGCGCGATTACGATGCTGGCTCCGGTCATTCTGGCACTGGACAACAATTCCGGTCGGGATGTGCGTGAGCCTGACAGCCGAGTCTGTCTTGTTGATGTGCTGGCCGCCTGCGCCGGAAGCACGGTACGTATCCACACGCACGTCGGCCGGGTTGATATCGATTTCAATCGAGTCATCCACTTCAGGATAAACAAAGAGGCTGCAAAATGAAGTGTGACGGCCGTGGTTGGAATCAAAAGGGGATTTGCGGACCAGGCGATGCACGCCGGTTTCTGTTCTCAGAAACCCGTAGGCATATTCGCCCTCCACCTTGAGAGTAGCGGTTTTGATCCCGGCAACCTCTCCATCGGAAATTTCCATGATTTCCGCCTTGAATCCCTTGCGTTCGCAATAGCGCAGATACTGGCGGAGAATCATGGATGCCCAGTCCTGTGCCTCGGTTCCACCGGCACCAGCCTGGATGTCGACAAAACAATTGTTGGCATCCATGGGATTGGAAAACATGCGTAAGAATTCCATGTTTTCGATCTCTTTTTCAAGGGCGAGAACATCCGCCTCGATAGCAACAAGGGTATCGTCATCGCTTTCTTCGCGCGCCATGGCGAAGAGTTCGTTCGTGTCCTGTAGTTCGGATTGCAGACGGGTCAGGGTATGGACAACCATTTCCAGGGATTTTTTTTCCCTGCCAAGATTCTGGGCGTGCTTCTGGTCATTCCAGATATTGGGGTCTTCCAGTTCGGCATTGACCTGTTCGAGTTTGTCTGACTTCTCCTGGAAGTCAAAGATACCTCCGTAAGGCGGCTTCGCGCCCGATGAGGTCATTCAGCAGATGAGAGATGGTATTGATGCGTTCCGCTTCCATGATATTTTTCAGTCCGGATAATAGTTATGGTCAATCAAACATTATACCTGAGGTCGTGACGGCAGCGGCAAGGACAGGAGATGGTTTTTGTTCTTTCACAGAAGCAGTTCGGCAATAACCGGCGCATGGTCTGACGGGCGCTCCCATTTCCTGGGTTCGCGATCAATTATGCAGGCGGTACATCGGGCAGAGAGGGATTCTGAAAGGAGGATGTGATCGATACGCAGCCCCTGGTTTCGCCGGAAAGCCGCCTGCCGGTAATCCCACCAGCTGTATGTGTTTTCCGGCTGGTCGAAGAGGCGCCAGGCATCTTTCAGGCCCAGTTCGGCAAGACGCTCAAAAGCGCTTCTTTCTGCCGGAGATACCAGAGCCTGTCCTGTCCAGGCTGCCGGGTCATGCACATCCCGGTCATCAGGTGCAATATTATAGTCACCCAGCACGGCCAGTTCGGGATGGTCGTGACATTCCTGTTCGATCCAGCGATGAAAGGCCGACAGCCATTCGAGCTTATATGCATATTTGTCCGTGCCGGGTGCCTGCCCGTTGGGCACATAGGCACAGATAACCCGGATACCTGATATGGTGGCAGCGATAATGCGTTGCTGTTCATCAGGGTAAAGTGGATTGTTCCTGACAATATCAGATAAAGGGTGCCGGGAAAGTATGGCAACGCCGTTATAGGTCCGTTGTCCTGCAGAGATGGCTTCATAGCCGGCGCTGGCCAGTTCGGCAAACGGGAATTTGTCATCCGTGATTTTGGTTTCCTGCAGGCAGAGAATATCTACCGGATGCATCCTGAGCCATGCCAGTATCTGCGGCAGGCGGACCTTGAGCGAGTTCACGTTCCACGTGGCGAGTTTCATGGATAAAAGTGAATCAGTGACTTTGGGGCGGCTTGCTGATTGAAGAAAGCGTGTCGCTGTGTTTCTTGTTGAGGCGTGCTTCGGCCTTTTCGAGCTGGCTCAGCGTTTCTTTTGAGTCCGCCATGGCTGTTTGCAGGCTTTCCAGAAACCGTTCCTGGTAGTTTTCCCTGAAGTCAACGCCTTCGGCGAGGAGCCCCAGGCAGTGAATGATGGCAGCATGGGTTTTTCCGGCGGTTGCCATAACCTGCAGCAGGCTGAAATATTCGAGGAGGTGGTCGATTTCCTTGTTCATGACGGATTCCTGCCGTGACGGACTGTTCTGGATCAGGGCAGGGTTCTGCCAATGACAACACCGTAGATTTCGGTTTCCCTTTTTGCTTCAAAGGGGGCTTCAGGCCAGTCGGGGTTGATTGCCCTGAACATGGCTTTGCCGTCTTCTCCAACCATAAGCTGCCTGAAAGCGAGGTTGCCATTATCCAGGCGGACGAGAATGATGCTTTCATGGGAAATTTCAGCATCCGGATCAACAAAAATATAATCCCCGCTGGCAAAAGAGCGGGGTGCGGCAGGGTTGTGCATGCTTTCGTCCGTTACCGTCAGCGCAAAGGCGCGTGGCCCGTGCACGATAAGGCAGGGAATCCATATCTTGGCATCAGAGGGCTTGAAGTTTTCCAGCAGTTCGATCCATTTTTCTGCCTGGTTCCACGTCAGAAGCGGCAGCATCCGGCTCATCATGGGAGTGGAATTGGCGTGGTACCAGCTCTCCTCTTCTTCTTCAAATGCCGTATCTCTCATTGTTGTTCCTGTGTCTGTAACCCCGTTTGCCGTAAATATACCATTGAATTCCCTATGCCAGCACAACGACAGCCAAACTGGATACGCTGATGACGGCCCAGAGGATAATGCCAAAGATGAAGGCTTTCGGGCCGACTTTTTTGAGCGTTTCAAGTGAGATATCCGTGCCGATGAGAAAGAGCGTTACGGTAAATCCTTTTTTTGCAAGCTGGACAATGCTGGAGCCGATGATTTCCGGCAGAGGGAAAAATGTGTTGATCAGCATGGCAACGATAAAAAAACCGATGAACCACGGCTTGTACATTTTTTCTGTTTTCTCCCGGAAAATCAGGGCCGTGACGAGGCAAAGCGGAATGATCCAGAGTGCCCGGGTAAGCTTGACGGTTGTGGCAATCTTGAGTGCTTCCTCGCCATAGGCCGCTCCTGCGCCGACAACAGAGGATGTGTCATGAATCGCAATGGCTGCCCAGGTCCCAAAGTCACTTTGGGACAGATCGAAAAAATGCCCGATTGAGGGAAAGAGTAAAAGGGCTACGGCATTAAGGATAAAGACGGTACCGATGGAAACCGAAATCTCACTGTCCTTTGCCCGGGCAATGGGAGCCACTGCTGCAATGGCGCTGCCGCCGCAGATGGCGGTTCCGGCAGCAATCAGGTATGCAATGCCCCGGTCGAGTTTCATCCACTTCCCAACCAGTATGCCGAGAAAAAGCACGCCAAATACCGAGATAATGGTAAAGAGGATTCCCTGCCTTCCTGTCCTGAGTGATTCAAACAGGTTCATGCCGAATCCGAGGCCGACGATAGAAACCTGAAGCAGGTATTTCGAGATGGTTTTGGAGAGTTCCGGGTATGGGTGTGTAAAAAAAAGCGCAAAGAAAACGCCCAGCAAAAGTGCCATGGCGGTCGTGATAAAAGGGGCAAGACAGAAGGCAAGAAGCGCAATGAAGAGAACCCGGGTGATAACAGGAGAGGTTGAGATCTTGCTCATGCCAGTGGTCTGGTGGGGAATATACATTTCATTTTGACAGCTTTGCCTCGAAATGTCATGTCGTGCCTTATTTATGAATGCCATGTATGTGGCGTGTGGTGACTGAAATACAACAGGGCTGCACACTATTTTCTTTTTAGTCAGAGCATCTCAAAAAGCCGGAAATCCGCCATGCGGGTCCATTTACAACAGGTTTGCAGGTTCAGGGCAAAGCGGTTTTTTGTCCCGGGCCATATTTTTTCGGAACGAATGGACACAATCGTGTACAATTCAGCTCAAATCGTTGTAGAATCAGCACGCCGGAGATTTGTCAGACAGATAGCTTCCCGGCACCGGCAGAACCGGTTACTCCCCGGATACATAATCCGTGATGACAAGGTGGAATCAGGTGCAAATCTCATGTTTGCGCTAAAGAAGCCAGATCGGTCTGGCTGAACCTCCAGGATAATTTACAGGTATATGGCAGAGGAAAAAAAGATCCTCGAGACAGCGTTGTTATGCGCGCAGGATTCATTATCCATGCAGGATATGAAAAACCTGCTCGAAAATACCGACAGTGAGATCAGTGAATCATGGACAGCACGTATCAGGCAGCTTCTGGCAGAACTGCAGAATGACTGGTCTGATAAAGGGCTTGAGCTGGTTCAGGTTGCCAATGGATGGCGTTTTCAGAGCCGGGCGGAGATGAAGCCCTGGCTGGATCGCCTGTCCAGGGAACGGCAGCCCCGTTACAGCCGGGCGACGCTGGAAATACTGGCTATTATTGCCTATAACCAGCCGGTTACCCGAGGCGATATTGAACAGATACGCGGTGTGATGATGAACCCGAATGCGATCCGCATGCTGGAAGAGCGGGGCTGGATCGAGGTGATTGGCCATCGGGAAACACCGGGAAGACCGGCGCTTTTTGCCACAACTTCACAGTTTTTGAGTGATCTGGGGCTGACCTCGCTTGAGCAGTTGCCGCCCCTTTTACAATCCATGCAGGATGATGCGCCGGATGAACTGAATATCGAACTGCAGGAACAGTCATCTACAGATACAGACACGTCAGCAGCCGCGGCGGAATGAAACAACACAAAACCCGATAACAGGTTTGAACACATATGAGTATGAATGAAATGAACAGTCTGGCATTTTCGAATGATGCCAATGATGAAGTGCAGCCTGAAGGCGAGAAAAAAGCCAGACCGAAACGCGCCTCCCGAAAAAAAGCACTTGCCGGGGATGAGCATGTTGTTTCGCAACCGCAAAATGCTGAAGGAATGGATGATGTCCCGCCTTCTGCAAAAGGCCGTCCTGCTGGAGAAGAGGTTGCGCCAGTTCAGAAGCTGAAGGAAAACCGGGGGCGGAACAGGAACAGAGGCAAAAAATCCGGCAGGCCCTCTCCCAAAACTGAAGGCGGAAAAACGCTGTCCGGTTCGAATGATATGGACAAGGTATTCATGTATGTTACTTCCGATGCCTACGATAATGAGAGCGAGGCTGAAGCGGAGTCATCCGGAACCGCCAGGTCAAGGAAAAAACCCGCCCGGCGTGAATTGTCTGCCGAGGATGATGCGCCCAAGCTGCACAAGGTGCTGGCAGAGGCGGGGTTGGGTTCTCGGCGTGATATGGAAGACCTGATTATTTCAGGCAGGGTCTCTGTCAATGGCGAGCCGGCGCATATTGGCCAGCGCATCCTTGCAACAGACCAGGTCCGCATTAATGGCAAACTGCTGCAGCGCAAGGTCAGCAAACGCCCTCCCCGGGTACTCGTTTACCACAAGCCGGCAGGCGAGATTGTCAGCCGGGACGATCCGGAAAAGCGCCCCTCGGTTTTTGACCGCCTTCCGACAGTCAAAAATGGAAAATGGCTGGCTGTTGGCCGCCTGGATTTCAATACAGAGGGATTGCTGCTTTTTACCACTTCGGGTGATCTTGCCAATCGCCTGATGCATCCACGCTATAACATTGAGCGGGAATATGCGGTACGGACACTGGGCGAACTTGAGGAAGGCATGCGCCAGAAGCTTCTGGCCGGTGTGGAACTGGAAGATGGTGTCGGCCAGTTTTCCCGTATTGCGGATGGCGGTGGCGATGGCGTTAATAAATGGTATCGCGTCATTATTGGCGAAGGCCGCAACCGTGAAGTCAGGCGGATGTTTGAAGCGATCGGCCTGACGGTGTCACGCCTGATTCGTACACGGTACGGCGCGCTGACGTTGCCGCAAAACCTGAAACGGGGGCGCTGGGATGAGCTTGAAGAAAATGCGGTTCGTGACCTGCTGCGCCTGTCCGGCCTGGAAGCAAAGGAAGACAAGAAACCAGGCAAATCCAGGCAGCCCAATCAGCGGAAAAAGGGCGGTAACGGTTATGCAACCTTGCCGGAATTTGGCAAGCCGGGTGACTGGATGAACGATAAGCCTGGAAAAAACGGGCAGGGTCAGAAAAAACAGCAGCGTAGCCGCCAGCCGGATCCGCTCCAGACGACCTTTGGCTATGCCGGTGTGGATAATCGCTATTCAGGGAGTGGAAACCGGAATGGAAACCGCGCCCAGCAGGGGCAGCGTCGCCGGAGAGGTTGAGGCAGTTTCAGGGGGTCATGCCGCTTTTTTGTCAGGGTATTCGCAGAGATCCTGAATCAGGCAGTTGCCGCACCCGGGTGATCTTGCTGTGCAGGTATACCGGCCATGCAGCAACAGCCAGTGGTGTGCGTTGAGCAGGAATTCTTTTGGAATGACTCTGACGAGTTTTTCTTCCACTTCGGTGACATTTTTTCCCGGAGCGATACCGGTTCTGTTTGCGACACGGAAAATGTGGGTATCAACAGCCATTACCGGCTGATTGAAGGCGGCATTCAGAACCACATTGGCGGTTTTTCTGCCGACGCCTGGCAGGGTCTGCAATTCTTCCCGTGTTCCGGGAACCTTTCCTTCAAATTTTTCGAGCAGTATCTGCGCGGTTTTTACCAGGTTTCTTGATTTTGTCGGGTACAGATTGAGGGTTTTCAGGTAAGGGTGGAGGCCTTCTTCGCCAAGCGCAATAATGGCTTCGGGTGTATTGGCTACCGGGAAGAGCTTTTGTGTGGCCTTGTTGACGGAGATATCCGTTGCCTGTGCTGACAGCATGACGGCGGCAAGAAGCTCAAAGGGAGAGGCATAGGCGAGCTCGGATTTGGGTTCGGGTATGGCCGCTTCAAGACGCTGCATGATTTTTCGGATTTTTCTGCGGTTCATAACAAATCAGGCCGTCTGGATAAGGACGGGTACTCCTGCTTCTCGTAAAAAGGCTTTTTTATCCCGGGTTACATGGAGACCGTTTCGATTCGGTCATTAAGACGATTTGAGGATAGCACAGACGGAATAAGACCGCATGGCGGCACGGAGCCGCTATAGGACAGTCAGTTTTTTTGGGCTGAGCGGGCACGGGCCTTTTCAATGGCAGCCTTGACGGTATCCTTTTTTTTGTGTCCGGCTTTCCCTGCCCTGGTGAGGGCGGTGAGCCGCAGATTTTCTTCTCTGATTTCCCGTTCCAGTCTTTTTTCTCGAAGCTCATAATTTACACGGGCGCGCTTCGCCAGCATCGGGGACCAGGCATCCCATCCGGTTTTGGTGCCACTGACATTTTTCATGATGATGCAGTCAACAGGGCAGACGGGGGGGCAGAGGTCGCAGCCAGTACATTTAAGAGGAAGTACAGTATGGGTAAAGCCGTTTGTGCCAATGATGGCATCGACAGGACAGGCCTTGATGCAAAGGCGACAGCCGATGCAGGACGATTCATCGATAACAGCGATGTGACGCGGGCGCTCTTCGCCATATTGGGAGTCTAAGGGAATATAAGGTTTTCCGGTCAGGCGGGAAAGCCGCCGGATGCCTTTGACGCCGCCTGTCGGACAGCGGTTGATGGGGGCGCCTTCTTCAATGGCTTTGGCGTAGTCACGACAACACTCATACCCGCATTTTTTACATTGCGTCTGGGGGAGTAATGCCAGGATTTCTTCGGAAGTCGCTTTGTTCACGGATCAGGTGTCGAGATGGTTTGGCGCGAAAGACAAAGATCAATTGTCGTTCGTCATGAACTAGTTTACTAAATAATCTGACAAATAAAAAACCGTTTCCCTGTTCAAAAACGGTTTTGAAAACCTTCCGGCAGACAGCCGGTCAGTCAAAGACTGGTGTATCCACACCCAGGATTTTGTGCAGTTTGGGTGAGGTAGTGGTGTACTGAAGATGGATTTTCTTTTCCGGAAAAATATAGGGGGCCGCAGCAAACGAGGCAAGTGCAGCCTCGTGGAAACCGGAGAGGATCAGTTTTTTCTTGCCTGGATAGGTATTGATGTCGCCAACCGCGAAAATGCCCGGAATGTTTGTTTCGAATTTTTCCGTATCAACCACGATCTGCCTTCTGTCAATTTCAAGACCCCAGTGTTCAATCGGGCCGAGTTTGGGGGAAAGGCCATAAAAAACCAGCAGGCAGTCCAGAGGAACACGGCGGGTGACGCCATCAAGCCCTGTTACCCGGATTTCCACCAGTTTTCCATCGGCGGTTTCAAAGCCGGTGATCTGGCCAGTCAGCGATTGCATCCGGAATTCTTCGCAAAGTGCCTGCATTTTCGATACCGAGGCTGGCGCCGCGCGAAATTCCTCGCGACGGTGAAGCAGGATAACCGATTCGGCAATGTCAACCAGATTCAGTGCCCAGTCGAGGGCGGAGTCGCCGCCGCCGCAGACCACGATGTTTTTGTCACGGAATATTTCCGGGTCTTTGACACGGTAAAACAGCTGGTTACCTTCAAATTGCTCAATGCCGTTGAGTTTGAGCGTGCGTGGCTGGAAAGCGCCGACTCCCGCAGCGATAAAGACGGTTTTGCTGATGAAGGTTGTACCTGCTGATGTGGCAACATCAAAACGGCCATCTTCCCGTTTTTTGACATGGGTGACCTCCTGGCCGAGGTGGAAAGTGGGGCCAAAAGGTTCAATCTGCTTCATCAGGTTGTCGGTCAGTTCAATGCCGGTGCAGACCGGAACAGCAGGGATGTCATAAATGGGTTTGTCAGGATAAAGCTCGATGCATTGCCCGCCGACAAAGGGCAGGGTATCAATGACATGGGCCTTGATTTCCAGCAGTCCGAGTTCAAACACCTGGAAAAGGCCAACCGGGCCGGCGCCGACAATAACAGCATCGGCTTCAATAGGTGTTGTTTTTTCAATCGGTGCATTCATGATGTCAGTGTGTTTTTTGGGCAGAGTGATGAGATTTATTCAAAAACCGTTATTTTTCAAGGTGTTTCAGCTTGTCCTTGATGTCTTTCCATTTGTCAGCTTCAGGCAGGGCGGCCTTTGCCCGTGTAATGGTCGGCCAGACTTTACTGAGTTCGGCATTGATTGCAATATATTCCTGCATATCGCCGGGCACGTCTTCCTGGGCAAAAATGGCTGAAGCCGGGCATTCCGGAACACAGACGGCGCAGTCAATACACTCATCGGGGTTGATGACGAGAAAATTCGGACCTTCGTGGAAACAGTCAACAGGGCAGACATCCACACAATCCGTGTATTTGCAAAGCACGCAGGCATCGGTAACGACATGAGGCATAGAAATCCTGGTTTGTTCTGAAACAGCGGTTTATGGCGGGACAGGGCGTTTTATGCCATCTGTCAAAGCCGGTTATTCTAGGATAAATGAAAATATCAGACAAATTGCGCCTGGATGATCCCATTACTTATACGCTGGTTCAATTTTACTGCAATTAAATCAGGACCTTTGCTGTATTGGGATAAAACGGCTAAAATGACGGACGAATTTTTTTACGGACGAATTGAGGAATACCCGAAATGCCCGGAAATCCGGTTTCCGGGCCGGTGTTCATTTCCTGGTGATTCTTTTCATGATAAGACATTGGCTTTGAAGTCCGGACTTGCACCGGTTTCAGAGCCTGATATTTTTTTGGATTAAATTACATGGCAAATGCAGTTGAAACTCTGGAAAAGCTCGAAAGACGCCTGACCATTACCGTTCCGCTTGACGAAGTCAACAAGGAAGTTGAACAACGCCTCAAAAGGCAGGCAAAAAATGCCAAGGCGCCCGGGTTCAGGCCAGGCAAGGTGCCGATGAAAATGGTTGTGGCACAGTATGGCCAGCAGATTGAAAGTGATGTGGTAAGGGAAAAAATCTTCAGGGCGTTTGATCAGGCGGCGCTGGAAAATGACCTGAGCATTGCCGGTTATCCGCGGTTTGAACCGAAAAGTGATGATGTTCCGGAAGGCATGATGGCTTTCAATGCCACTTTTGAGGTGTATCCGGAAGTCAAACTGGGCAACATGGGTGATATCGAACTGGAAAAAATTACTGCGGAAGTAACGGATGAAGAGGTTGACAAAACCATCGATATTCTGAGAAAGCGTCAGGCACACCATCATGTCAAGGGTGAGCAAAGCGATCATGGCGATGGCGGCCCCGATGTTTCAGCGCAGGACGGAGATCGTGTTACGGTGGATTTTGTCGGCAAAGTCGATGGGGTGGAGTTTGAAGGCGGCAAGGCGGATGATTACCAGTTCACGCTGGGTGAAGGCCAGATGCTGCCTGAGTTTGAGGACGCTGCGCGCGGACTTAAAAAAGGCGAGACCAAGGTTTTCAACCTGACTTTCCCCGAAGACTATCATGGCGAGGATGTGGCTGGGAAAACGGCTGAATTCACCATTACCATGAAAAATGTGGAATGGGCACATTTGCCCGATATAAACGAGGATTTTGCCAAGTCGCTGGGTATTGCTGATGGCAGCGTCGATAAAATGCGGGAGGAAATCGAGAAAAATCTCAGAATGGAGACCCAAAGCCGCCTGGCCGCCATCAACAAGAACAAGGTCATGGATGCGCTTCTGAAAGCGGCTGAGTTCGATTTGCCCAAAGCCATGCTGCAAAAGGAAATGAACGATATGCTGGCTGCCGCGCGCAAGGATATGGAAGCCAGAGGCATGAATATTAAGATAGATGAGCCGCTGCCGCCGGAAATATTTGCCGAGCAGGCTGAAAGAAGACTCCGTCTCGGGCTGATTTTTGCCGATTTCATCAAGGATGACAAATTCAAGGTATCTGACGATGAGGTGCGCGCCAGGGCAGAGGAAATCGGTGCAACCTATGAAAATCCGAAAATGATCGTCGATTACTACATGAATGAACCAAGCCGCCGCAAGGAACTGGAAGCGCTTGTCATGGAAGACAAGGTGGTTGACCATATTTTTGACCAGGCAAAAACCGTTGAAAAGGCCATGCCGTTTTCCGAACTGATGGCACAGCGGGTCTGATTGGCCGAACCGGAATGATTTGACAACGACAGGAAACAGGATGAATTCACACTTTCGACAATCCGCACTGGATACGGAAATGCTCGGCATGATTCCGATGGTGATTGAACAAAGCGGACGTGGCGAGCGCGCGTTTGATATTTATTCACGCCTTTTGAAGGAAAGAATCATCTTTCTTGTCGGGCCGGTAAATGATCATAATGCCAATCTGGTTGTGGCGCAGCTGCTTTTCTTGGAAAGCGAAAATCCGGACAAGGAGATTTCGCTTTACATCAACTCTCCTGGTGGATCTGTGTCGGCCGGCATGGCGATTTATGACACCATGCAGTTTATCAGGCCGGAAGTTTCCACGTTGTGCACGGGGCTGGCGGCATCCATGGGTGCTTTCCTTCTGGCTGCCGGTGCGAAGGGCAAGCGGTTTTCCCTGCCCAACTCGCGCATCATGATTCACCAGCCTTCTGGTGGCGCGCATGGACAGGCATCCGATATCGAGATTCATGCCAGGGAAATACTCTATCTGCGCGAACGGCTTAATGCCATCCTGGCTGAAAATACCGGTAAAAGTATTGAGCAGATCGGCCAGGATACGGAACGGGACAATTTCATGTCAGCTGATGAAGCCGTAGAATATGGTCTGATTGATCAGGTATTGACGCGCAGGGCCTGATTGTTCCTTGTTTTTTCAGGTTTTTTTCGTTTTTGTGCTGCAGGCCGAATATCGTGAAGCGGTATCCGGCCTGTTGTAAGTCCTGCGTCTTTTTCCATCTTGTGCTATCTTCTTCTTAAGTCGTGAACAAATTCACTTTTCTTCCGAATTCATTTACCTGTTATTTTTCCCATGTCAGATAAAAACTCATCTTCAGGCGAAAAACTGCTTTATTGCTCCTTTTGTGGAAAAAGCCAGAACGAAGTGAAAAAACTGATTGCCGGCCCTTCAGTTTTTATCTGCGATGAATGCATTGATTTATGCAATGACATCATTCGCGATGAAATACAGAATCCCGAGTTTTCCAGGGAAAACCGGGATGATCTGCCGACGCCAAAGGAAATCTGTGAGTTGCTTGACCAGTATGTGATTGGCCAGGAAATAGCCAAAAAAATCCTGTCCGTCGCCGTTTACAACCACTATAAGCGCCTGAGGTATTTTGCAGGGAAGGACGATGATGTCGAACTTTCCAAGAGCAATATCCTCCTGATCGGTCCGACCGGCTCCGGCAAGACGTTACTTGCCCAAACGCTGGCGCGCATGCTGAATGTGCCTTTTGTCATTGCTGATGCAACGACCCTGACTGAAGCAGGCTATGTTGGCGAGGATGTGGAAAACATCATCCAGAAGCTTTTGCAGAACTGTGATTATGATGTGGAAAGGGCGCAGCGCGGTATTGTCTATATTGATGAAATTGACAAAATTTCGCGCAAGTCGGATAACCCCTCCATTACAAGGGACGTATCGGGAGAAGGTGTGCAGCAGGCTCTCCTGAAAATGATCGAGGGCACCATGGCATCGATTCCGCCGCAGGGCGGGCGTAAACATCCAAACCAGGATTTTATCCAGGTCGATACCACGAATATCATGTTTATTTGCGGTGGCGCATTTGACGGGCTGACGAAAATCATATCCAATCGATCTGAAAAAGGCGGCATCGGATTTTCTGCCAGCGTCAAGAGTCAGAATGAAAAAAGCGACAATGAAGTCCTGGTGAATGTCGAGCCTGAGGATCTGATCAAATTTGGCCTGATTCCCGAACTGGTTGGCCGCCTGCCTGTTGTAGCGACACTGAATGAACTGACTGAAGAGGCGCTGATCCAGATTTTGCAGGAACCCAAAAATGCACTGGTCAAACAATATACCAAGCTGCTTGAAATGGAAGGGGCTGAACTGGAGATAAGGCATGCCGCCCTGTCCGCCATTGCGAAAAAGGCGCTGGAGCGCAAGACAGGCGCAAGGGGATTGCGTTCCATTATGGAGCACCTGCTGCTGGATGTGATGTACGAATTGCCGACAGAGCAAAATGTCAGCAAAGTCGTTATTGATGAGAATACGATCAATAACGGCGCGAAACCACTACTGATTTATCAGGACAAACAAAAAGTGGCGGGTCAGAACTGACCTGCCGGAACAGTTTTTCAGGCTAGATACCGGGATAGCGGGTTTTCCCCGGGATTTGTGCGGTAACGGCATTTTCAGCCATTTATGGTTACCGTGGACAGTTTGCAACGTCTTGCTCTTTTGCCCCTTGTTTTTTCGGTTTTCGGGCTTAAATAAAGGGTTGAGTTTACTGAATAAGGTTTGTCATGATGACGACGATTAAAGAACAGTCAAGATTGCCGCTGCTTCCTTTACGGGATGTGGTCGTGTTTCCTCACATGGTTATTCCCCTTTTCGTCGGGCGCCCCAAATCAATCCATGCGCTCGAGACGGCAATGGAAAATGACAAAATCATTATGCTGGCTGCACAAAAAACGGCAGCCAAGGATGAGCCTGCTGCCGAAGATATCTACGAAATCGGATGTGTGGCGACGATTCTCCAGATGCTGAAACTGCCTGATGGCACGGTCAAGGTGCTGGTGGAGGGGGCTTACCGTGCCCGTATTGGTGATGTTGCGGATGGAGAGGCCCATTTGACAGCCAGTGTCAGGCCGGTTGGAACGACAGGCGAAGACGAGCCAGAAGTCGAAGCCATGCGCCGCGCTATTGTTCAGCAGTTTGAACAATACATCAAACTGAACAAAAAGATTCCGCATGAAGTGCTGGTGTCCTTGTCTTCCATTGAGGAGCCGGGCCGCTTTGCGGATACCATTGCCGCTCATCTGCCGCTGAAGCTGGAGCAAAAACAGGTTGTGCTGGAAATGGTCAGTACCGGACGCCGGATGGAATATCTGCTGGAGCGCCTGGAAGGCGAGCTGGATATTCTTCAGGTTGAAAAAAGAATCCGTGGCCGCGTCAAGCGCCAGATGGAAAAATCACAGCGCGAGTATTACCTGAACGAACAGGTCAAGGCGATCCAGAAAGAACTGGGTGAGGGCGAGGATGGCGCGGATATTGAAGAACTTGAAAGAAAGATCAAGGCCGCCCGCATGCCGAAAGAAGCGCTTGAAAAGACAAGAGGCGAATTGCGAAAGCTGAGATCTATGTCACCGATGTCCGCAGAAGCGTCTGTTGTGCGAAATTATATTGAGACGCTGGTTTCTCTGCCGTGGAAGAAAAAATCCAAGGTCAATAATGATCTGGCGCATGCAGAAAAAATCCTGGAAGATGATCACTATGGTCTTGAGCGGGTCAAGGAGCGCATTCTTGAATATCTTGCTGTCCAGCAGCGTGTTGACAAGGTCAAGGCGCCTATTCTCTGCTTTGTCGGGCCGCCTGGAGTGGGTAAAACCTCGCTGGGACAGTCTATCGCACGGGCAACCAACCGCAAGTTTGTCCGGATGGCGCTGGGCGGTGTGAGAGATGAAGCCGAAATCCGCGGGCACAGGCGAACCTATATCGGTGCCTTGCCCGGCAAGATTTTGCAGAGCCTGACCAAGGCCGGTGTCAGAAATCCGCTTTTCCTCCTGGATGAGGTTGACAAGATCGGTGCTGATTTCCGGGGTGATCCCGCCGCGGCGCTTCTGGAAGTGCTGGATCCGGAACAGAACCATACTTTCTCGGATCATTACGTTGAGGTTGATTTTGATCTTTCTGACGTGATGTTTATCGCGACATCCAATTCGTACAATATTCCGCCGGCGCTTTTAGACAGGATGGAAGTCATCCGGCTGTCCGGCTATACCGAGGATGAGAAAGTCAGTATTGCACAGCGCTACCTGATGCCAAAACAGATGAAAGGCAATGGCCTCAAGGATGAGGAACTGTCGATTTCCGAAAGCGCACTCAGGAATATTGTCCGTTATTACACGCGTGAAGCGGGTGTGCGCGGCCTGGAACGTGAAATTTCACGTATCTGCCGCAAAGTTGTGAAAATGCTGCTTCTGAAGAAAAAGAACCGCAAAGTCACCGTGACACCCAAAAATATCGACAAGTTTCTTGGTGTCAGGCAGTTTGATTTTGGTGTGGCCGAAAAAGAAAACCAGATCGGGCAGGTTTCCGGTCTGGCATGGACCGAGTTTGGCGGTGAAATGCTGACGATTGAAGCGGTTACCGTACCAGGAAAAGGCAATATTATCCGGACCGGTACGCTGGGTGATGTGATGAAGGAATCCATCGAAGCCGCACGGACCGTTGTTCGCAGCCGCGCCAACAAGCTGGGTATCCGTAATGAGGCTTTTGAAAAAACGGATATCCATATTCATGTTCCGGAAGGAGCGACACCGAAGGATGGTCCTTCTGCCGGTATTTCCATGGCAACAGCCCTTGTTTCCGTCTATAGCGGTATTCCGGTTCGTGCTGATGTCGCGATGACAGGCGAGATCACGTTAAGAGGTGAGGTATTGCCGATTGGCGGTGTGAAGGAAAAACTGCTGGCCGCTTTGCGTGGCGGTATCAAGACGGTGATTATTCCGGAAGAAAATGTGAAGGATCTGGCAGAGATTCCGGACAATGTGAAAAACAAGCTGGAAATCATGCCGGTTCGCTGGATTGACAGGGTGCTTGAAATTGCGCTGGAAAGTCAGCCGGATGAGGTAACGGAAGAGCAACCGGAGGTGCCCTCTACAGCAGTGGCTTCTGACACCACGGAAAACCCTGATGAGAAAAGGGTGATCCGGCACTGATGTTTCGTGACAGCTTTATCAAAACGCCCCGGTTTCGGGGCGTTTTTCTTAGCGGTCATATTCCCTGACAAGGCGGTTTAACCTTCTCCTGACTTCCGGTATCAGTTCATTGGCTGTCAGCCCGACAGGTCCTTCCCCGCTTTTGACCAGTTCATCGGCAGCAGCACCGTGAAGCCATACGGCAGCAAGCGCCGTTTCCCAGGCAGGCCAGCCCTGGGCCAGAAGCGCCCCGCATATGCCTGAGAGGATATCACCCGTGCCCGGTGTTGCCAGTGCAGGACCGCCTGTCGGATTAACGGCGATTTTTCCGTCACGGTCCGCAATGATGGTTCCGGATCCTTTGAGTGTGACCACGGCGTTATAACGTTTGGCCAGTTCACCGGCAGCCTGCATGCGGTTTGACTGGATAGCTTCGGTTGTCGTTTCGAGAAGGCGTGCGGCTTCCAGCGGGTGGGGTGTCAGAAGGGTCGGTCCACGCCGCTCTTCCAGCATCTGCTGCAGTTCAGCTTCCGCTGAAATGATATTCAGGGCATCAGCATCCAGAACCAGGGGCTGATTCAGCTTCATAATGTCTTCGAGCAAATCCCTGGCGAGAGCGGATGTTCCCAGGCCCGGCCCGACAACAGAAACTGTTGATGAAAAATCAAAGCCGGAAGCGGCTCGAAACATCAGTTCCGGCTGGGTAATGTCGTATGCGGGAGGGTCTTTCAGATAAACGATATAGGTCAGGCCGGCACCGCAATGCAAGGCGGCCCGTGCAGCCAGAACCGGCGCGCCGCCCATGCCGTCGGCGCCGCCCAGTATGGCGATACGGCCATAACTGCCCTTGTGCGAGTCATGGAGACGTTTTCGCAGCATGACAGAAAAAAGAGAGGGCCGGTTCAGCCAGCGCTGCGGCAAAGAAAAGTGACGTTCATCCACGCCCAGCCGGACATGATGCACATTGCCGGCATAATCACGCCCCTTGTGGGTATAAAGGCCGGGCTTGTTTCCGATAAAGGTGATGGTGTGAGTGGCCCGGATGGCGATACCGTTTTTGCCCTGGATATCGCCCGTGTCCGCGTTAAGTCCGCTGGGGACATCCAGTGCGATAACGGGACAGCGTGCCGCGTTGACAGCTTCTGCCAACTGGTAATAGGCACCATCCAGCGGTTTTGTCAGGCCGATGCCAAACAGGCCGTCAACGATCAGGTCCCACTGCCGTCCCGCCAGTGATTTGATGATGTTCTGGATGGATAGGGGATCTTCCCACTGGATATTGCTGTCTGCGGCCCGTTTCCTGGCAAGACTGGCATCTTCCGTCGGCGGCTTGCGGCTGCTGAATTGCAAAACAGAGACATTGAGCCTGTTTTCAGCAAGTGCAATGGCCATTTCCAGGGCATCTCCTCCGTTGTTGCCAGGACCCGCCAGAACCAGAACCCTGGCATTTTCATCGTTGGGGGAGAGAATGCGAACGGCCAGTTCCGCTGCTTCCTGGCCTGCGCGCTGCATCAGTGTGCCGGCTGGCTGGCCGGCAAGAGCGAGCTCTTCGATTGCGCGTAATTCTTTAACTGTATAGAGATAACTCATGAGCTTAAAACCCGATCAGTAAATGAAATACAACGTTAAATGAATTCACTTATATGAAAGCATGATCTGAGCGTAAACGATAGTGTTTTTTGTTTTTTTTGCAGAATTTTTCCAC
>JAJDFZ010000016.1 GCA_030269625.1 Oxalobacter sp. OttesenSCG-928-P03
AAAAGCAGGCGTTTCATGATTTTTTCTCCTTTTGGTTGGGTCAGATCCGATGGGGTGAAGGGGAGGCAATGGTAATCATTTCCCTTGTCATGTCCGCGACGTCCGGGCGGATATGCAGCAGCTGTTCGAACTGGTCTGCCAGAAGTACAGCATTACCTGTTGTCAGGGCGTGCACACCGGATTGGGCTGTGGCGTTCATCTGCCTGATGTGGTGGACGTCCAGCAGGCGAATGAGCTGCCTGGTCACGGCCACACCGGTATCGATAATCTGAACAGGCTGGGCGGCGGATTCCAAAAGCGTGTTTTCAATGGTTTTTTGGAGGAAAGGGTAATGCGTGCAGCCCAAAACAATGGTATCCGCATTCTGTTCAAGCAGGGGAAGTGTATAGCGCCGGACAAGCTCGGTGGTCCTGGTGGTGTGAAGTTCATTTTTTTCCACCAGGTCAGCAAGACCGGGGCAGGCCTGCATGACAAAATTCACGCCGGTTTGTTCACTCAGTTGCTGGTGCAGTTTTCTGAATTTGCTGCTTTGCAGGGTGCGTTCCGTAGCCAGGACACCGACGGTTTTGCTTTTGGTAATGGCTGCGGCAGGTTTCAAACCCGGCTCGATACCGACAATCGGTATATCCGGGTATTTTTCACGCAGGAGGTGAACAGCTGCCGCAGTGGCTGTATTGCACGCCACAACAAGTGCCTTGCAATTGTAGGTGAAGAGGCAGTGAGCGATTTCCATTGAGCGCCGGATGACGACTTCTTCCGGCTTTTCACCATAGGGTGCAAAACCGGAGTCGGCAAAGTAGCGCAGGTTTTCATCAGGGAGCTGTTCACGGATATGGCGCAGAACCGATAGTCCGCCTATTCCGGAATCAAAGATGCCAATGGGACGATCGGTCTGTTTCACTATGCTCCCCGTCAGGGCGGATAACTGAATTAATTGCCGCTTACCGGAATTTTGCCATTGTTCAGGTTCACAATGTATTCACTCCATTCTTTCGGGCCGGTGTCGTGCACCGATATACCCGTGGAATCGACGGCGACAGTAACAGGCATGTCCACCACATCAAATTCATAGATCGCTTCCATGCCCAGGTCATCGAAACCGACGACCTTTGCATGTTTGACGGCCTGCGATACCAGGTAAGCGGCGCCGCCGACAGCCATCAGGTAGGCGGAACGGTGTTTTTTGATTGATTCAACGGTTTCCGGGCCGCGCTCCCCTTTCCCGATCATGGCAATCAGGCCGGCCTGCTCCAGCATGGTATCCGTAAATTTGTCCATGCGTGTCGCCGTTGTCGGGCCAGCCGGGCCAACAGCCTCATCACGGACAGGGTCGACCGGGCCAACATAGTAAATGACCCGGTTGGTAAAATCGACCGGCAGTTTTTCGCCCTTTTCCAGCATGTCCTGGATGCGTTTATGGGCTGCGTCACGACCGGTAAGCATTTTTCCGTTCAAAAGCAGGGTCTGGCCGGGTTTCCAGGAGGCGACCTCTTCTTTTGTCAGGGTATCCAGATTGACCCGGAGTGATTTTTCCGTATCAGGCTGCCATTGGACATCAGGCCACTCTGAAAGAGCGGGGGAAGGCAGGTAAGCCGGGCCTGAGCCATCCAGAACAAAATGCGCGTGGCGGGTAGCGGCACAGTTGGGGATGATGGCAACGGGTTTTGAAGCGGCGTGGGTCGGGTACATGTTGATCTTCACATCCAGAACGGTTGTCAGTCCGCCCAGCCCCTGCGCGCCGATGCCGAGAGCATTGATTTTGTCGCACAGTTCCACCCGCAGTTCTTCCAGTTTGTTTTGCGGGCCGCGTTCCTTGAGTTCATACATGTCGATGTCATCCATCAGCGATTCTTTGGCCATCAGAACGGCTTTTTCGGCGGTACCGCCAATGCCGATGCCAAGGATGCCGGGCGGGCACCAGCCGGCGCCCATATCCGCCACTTTTTCCAGTACGCAGTCGACAACAGAATCGGACGGGTTCAGCATGACAAGCGCAGCCTTGTTTTCCGAGCCGCCGCCTTTGGCTGAAACGCGAACATCAACGGTATTGCCCGGTACGACCTCCATGAAGATCACTGCAGGCGTATTATCACGGGTGTTTTTTCGCTCAAACTGGGGGTCTGCGACAACGGATGCGCGCAGCTTGTTTTCCGGCAGGTTATAGGCACGCCGGACCCCTTCATTGATGGCATCCTCGATGGAACCGGTAAAGCCTTCCCAGCGGACATCCATGCCGATCCTGAGAAAGACATCAACAATACCGGTATCCTGGCAGAGCGGGCGCCTGCCTTCGGCGCACATGCGGGAGTTCATCAGGATCTGTTCAATGGCGTCTTTTGCCGCGGGACTTTTTTCGGCTTCATAGGCACGCGCAAGCTGCCGGAGATAGTCCTGCGGGTGAAAGTAACTGATGTACTGCAGTGATGCGGCAATGGATTCGATGAGGTCGTCTTGCTTGATAATGGTCATATTTGCCCTGCTGAGTATTCAAAAAAACAGTGAAAGCCGGTTATTCAACATATAACTAGAGGGGAATCCGCTTATTTTAATGCTTAATGCACCTGAATGAGAAAAAGCATTTTGCAGGGAAAAGCGGTTTTTATTTCTTTTTGAAGAGAGCCGCGGCAGTGTAGACTGTGCGCATAGGAAATTAACGGGATAAGACATACAGGGAGGCTGACAATGAAACGTTTTTTTGCCGGTGGCGCTGTCGCGTTACTGCTTGTGCTGTCCGGGTGTGTCAATTTCAATTATCCCCCTTTTCAGCCAGGGGCGACTGAAGACGAGATCGTGGCTGGCGTCGGAAAACCAACGGCACGCTACAAAGATGGCGATACGATATTGCTGGAATATGCGCGAGGGTATTGGGGGCAGTACACTCACATGGGGCGCCTGGGGCCGGATGGCCGCCTGGTTTCATGGGAACAGGTGCTGACGAATGAAAAATTCGATGAGCTTGTTATCGGAAAATCAACGAAACAGGATGTCCTTCTGATTGTGGGGCAGCCGGGTGAATATACGGAAATTGCGCTGAACAACTATGAAGTCTGGACTTACCATTACAAGCAGGAGGGCGTGTGGGATTCGGTCATGCATCTCATGTTTGACAGAAACGGTATTCTCCGGAAAATGGAAACCGGCCTGGACCTGATGTACAGCAACGGGGAGTGATTGCCAGTCAGATGATACCGCGCGCTTATGGATAAGCAGGCCCCTCATTCGGAAGTTTTCCTGTTTGGCCAGAAAAGCCTGATCGTTTTTCTGGCTTTTTTAAATGCATTCGTTCCGCTTTCGATTGATTTGTACCTGCCGGCATTGCCTGGCATGGCACACCTGTTTGCGGCTTCGGAAAGTTCTGCCAAGCTGACACTGAGCCTTTTCATGCTCTTTTTTGCGCTCTCCATGTTGTTGTGGGGGCCGCTGAGTGACAGGTACGGGCGAAAGAAAATTCTCTGGTTTGGTCTTTTGCTGTATGTATCTGCCAGCCTGTGGTGTGCGCTGGCACAGAGCATGGAATGGCTGATAGCCGGGCGCATATTCCAGGCAATCGGGTGTGGCGCTGTCCAGTCGGTGTCGATGGCTATTGTGAAGGACATTTTCAGGGAAGGGCGCACGATGGAAAATGTGCTGGTCTGGATTCAGACCATGACCATTCTCTGCCCCATGATTGCGCCGGTTTTGGGCGCATTTCTCTTGCAGTATCTGTCCTGGCGCGGTCTTTTTATCATTCTTATGGCCGGGGGCGGCGCGGGGCTTCTGCTTTCCTTTGCTCTGAAGGAAACGCTGGCAGACCGGCTGGAAACGTCACCGCTTCGCTCGCTTGGACGTATCGGTTTTGTTTTGCGGGATCGGGGATTCCGCTCGCTTTTGATGATTTTTTCCCTGACGGCCATGCCTTTCATGGCTTTTCTGAGCAGTTCGGCCTTTATTTATGAAAATATGTTTGGCACGACCTCGCAGGTCTACAGTTATTTCTTTGCGCTGAACGCGTCTTTTTCCCTGCTTGGCCCGCTGTGTTATGCCCGCCTGTTTCGCCGCATGCCTCGCTTCCTGTTTCTTGTCATGAACTTTGGCATTATCCTTTCTGCCGGTTTTCTGCTTTGTCTTTATGGCAGCATGGGCCCCTGGTTTTTTGCGCTGCTTTTCATTCCCATTACGTTCATGGGGAGTGCCAACCGGCCGGTGGGAGCGGTTTTGATGATGAGCCAGCTGGATTCGGACAATGGAACGGTAGTCGGGCTGATGAGCAGTTCCGCGCTTTTCTTTGGCAGCATTTCCATGCTGATCTGTTCTCTTGGCTGGGATAACCTAGTTGTTGCTGTCGGCTCGATCTGTTTTGTTGTCGGCAGTATCTGCCTGGCGTTATGGCTTCGGGTAAACAGAAAGCGGGTTTATCGCCTGCCAAAAGGAGAGTGAGGCTATGCCGGTTACATCCCGTTTCCGGCCTTCCATTTCCGGTTTCGGCACTTCTGAAATTGACGGTTCCGTTACTTTGTAAGCATAATACGGCATGTTTTAACCTCTTCACCCGGGTATTTCAGAGCGGTTGACCTGAAAACCTGCCGATATTGACACACTCAGTACGGCCTGTGACTCAAGGGGGCGTTTGCCGATTTTGATGATACGGGTTTTATACGGACAAAGATGGAATTTTTACAGTCTTATTTCTCGGATTCTCCTGTTTACTCGATGGTCGCCGCACTGACCATTCTGGTCATTGTGTCCTGCTTTGCCAATTTTGTAGTCAAGCGTATTTTGCTGCGCCTGATTCGTCACGCCCTGCGTATGACACCTTTCGGCAATGATGATGAGATTGTCAGCAATGACGTTATATCGCGTCTGGCGAATATTATTCCGGCGCTGGTCTTTACGCTGGGCATTCCGTTTGTTCCGGCTATGCCCGAAACAGTCGCGGCCATCATCAGGAATGTGGCATCAGCCTTTATTATCCTGACGCTGGCTATGGCGATTTCTGCGGCACTGGACGTGCTCAATACCCTGTATTCACGCCGTCCGGATGCGGATACCAAGCCGATAAAAGGTTATCTCCAGGTTTTGAAAATCGCTGTTTACCTGGTAACGGCGATCCTCATTATTGCCACCCTGATCGATAAATCGCCTATTATCCTGCTTTCCGGCCTGGGTGCGATGGCCGCTGTACTGATGCTCATATTCCAGGATACGCTGCTTTCACTGGTAGCCAGTGTGCAGCTGTCATCAAACGATATGGTGCGCGTGGGCGACTGGATCGAAATGCCGCAGTTGAATGCGGATGGCGATGTTATTGATATTGCCCTGCACACGGTCAAGGTGCAGAACTGGGACAAGACCATTACGACATTGCCCACCCGTCGCCTGATCAGCGATCCTTTCAAAAACTGGCGGGGTATGCAGGAATCCGGCGGGCGGCGCGTAAAAAGAGCGCTGTATCTTGACCAGAGCAGTATTCACTTCCTTACGGAAGATGAGAAATCGCACCTGATGAAATTCAGCCTGCTGGAAGTGTACCTGGAAAACAAGGAAGCCGAACTGGAGGAGTGGAACAGGAAGGTCAGGAAAGAAAATCCGGAGTCAGTGAATGTGCGGAGATTGACCAATATCGGTACGTTTCGGGCATATGTGCTTGAGTACCTGAAAAACCGGGAAGATATTCATACCGATATGACGCTTATTGTCAGGCAGCTGAATCCGGGGCCGCAGGGATTGCCGCTCGAGATCTACTGTTTCACAACCACCACGGCGTGGGTAGCCTATGAAGGCATCCAGTCTGACATATTTGATCACCTGTATGCCATACTGCCGGAATTCGGTTTGCGGGCATACCAGCAGCCAAGTGGACATGATCTGCAGGCAATCCGGGTTGGCATGCACCAGGCTTAACCCTCGTTCGCCTTCGTCCAATTTTGGACTGGCCCCCAGGCGGACAGGAAAAACCGGCTTTTTGCCGGTGATAAATTAGAGAGGTGAGTCTATTTTGCCCTGATTTTATCTGTCAGGGTTTTGTTGACGGACAGTTAAATATAAAATAGCAGTTTGTTCACGTTATGCTGATTATGATGGACGGTCTTTTCAGGCGGTCTTTTTTATTATTAATGGAAAAATAACTGATGAAGCCCTATTCCGTTTTTCTGTCTGTGGTACTGGTTGTCTGTATTGGCCTTGTCGCTGCCTGTAAACGGCCGGAAAGTTCGCTGACAAAGTCATCAGACAAATCCTCATCAAAAGCGGTACAGTCTGCATCGGCCGATGAAAAAAAGACTGCAGCCAGGGAGCAGCCAGCCGAGAAAAAGCTGGCGGCCTATGGCGGTATTTATAACGTTCTGGTCAATGAAGAGCATGGATTGCCGGAGGCCTACAGGACTTTGACCAAAAAAGTCCTGAAAGCCAAAGTGTCCGATAACATCGTTTTCCCTGCGGTCGAGAATCTGGATACCATGGTGACATCCTTGCGGCAAAGCAGGGCAGAAGCGGCAGGCGGGCTGGAAGCGCTGGATTCAGCAGCGGACAAGCTGATCGAGGCGTGCGAAAAGCTGCTGGCTCACGAAAAAGAACTGGTTCCCTACTTCGCGGACAAAGCCTACAAGGACGATAATATGGCCAGGGCCAAAACGGCATTTTCCAGCCTTGAGAAGGATTATGAGTCTGCGCTGGCAGCATTGTCGAAGTTTGGCGCGGAAATGCTGACAGCCAAGCGTGCCGTGGCCGAAAAGCATATGGAAACCTTCAAGGCTGAAGGAGATATGGTGCGTTACCATACGGAAGAAATCCTGATGCTTTCAGAAGAACTCCTGGCGCTTTTTGACGACCCCAGGGTTCCGTTCAACAGAAGTGAGGCCTTTTCCAGAGGCAACAGCATCATTGTCAAACTGGACAATGCTATCCGTGCGCAGCGCAAGGCTGTTGAGGATGCCAGGGCAAAAGAGAAGGATGACAAGGTCAGTCCATACTACGATGCGATAAGGAATAGTGCCGGAGGCATTATTTCCGATTATCGTGAAGTGCGTGACAAACGCTCACAGGTGGCATTTGACGGCATGCTGAAGAAATATGACAAGGCTGTGCAGGACTATAACAGTGCACAGATGAAAGGATAATACTGCATTACACCGGTTTGGGCGTTTCAGCAAAAACCGGTGTTCCATAAAAAAACTGCCGGGACATGATGTCACCGGCAGTTTTGTTGTTAGCCGCTGTCGCTTACATCCAGCCCATATGGGTTGAAAGCTTGTATAAGCCGTACATTACAGCGCCCCCGACAACCATGACAATTACGCAGAACTTCATGAAGAACATACGGGAGCCTGCCGGGATGGTTGCTGAACAGCCACAGGAAAAATCACGGTTGGGATCATAGACGTCGCCGCCTTCGATCAGTCCGCTGTTCACAATCGGGCTGTCACTGATGATCGGGTTGGCATTTACAATCGGATTGGGGTTCACAATCGGATTGGGATTCACGATAGGGTTGGTGACTGACATGGCCGTCTCCTTTCAAAACTTGTCTATTTTTACATCATCATTGCAGGAAGCGCCCGCAGAATATCCATGCTGTTTTTCTCAGCATCTTATATTTTCATTATATCAGGAAATTTATCCTGGCAATCTCATTACATTTAGTTCCCAGAGCCTTGTTTTTTTAGCAGAATAGTCAAAGTCCTATTTGCTGAAATCCAGTACCACGCGGCCTTCAATCTCATTGTTTTTCATACGCGCAAAAACGTCATTGATGTTTTCCAGTTTTTCTGTTGAAGTCGTGGCGCGCACCTTGCCTTCTTCTGCAAACTGGAGCGATTCACGCAGATCCAGGCGTGTCCCGACGATGGAACCGCGTACCGTGATGCCATTCAAAACCATATCGAAGATCGGGAGCGGGAATTCACCCGGGGGCAGCCCGGTCAGTGAAACCGTGCCTTTTCGGCGAACCATGCCTAAGGCCTGCTCAAATGCTTTTGGTGAGACAGCCGTTACCAGAGCGCCATGCGCACCTCCGATTTCTTTTTGCAGGGCTGCAGCAGGGTCGGTTTTTGCTGCGTTAATCGTAACAGCGGCGCCAAGACGTTTGGCCAGGTCGAGCTTGGTATCATCAATGTCCACAGCGGCGACATTGAGTCCCATCGCTTTGGCATATTGCACAGCCATGTGTCCAAGCCCGCCAATACCGGAAATCACGACCCAGTTGCCAGGGCGGGTGTCCGTCATTTTGAGGCCCTTGTATACCGTTACACCAGCGCACAGGATGGGGGCAATCTCCACGAAGCCGATGTTTTTTGGCAGGATGCCGACGTAATTGGCGTCAGCAACAACGTATTCCGCAAAGCTGCCATTGACAGAATAGCCGGTATTTTGCTGTTGCAGGCACAGGGTTTCCCATGCGTCAAGGCAGTAATCACAGTGCCCGCAGGCAGAATAGAGCCAGGGGATACCGACGCGGTCTCCCTCTTTGATGTGCCTGACGTATGGACCAACGCCAGCAACATAACCGGCACCTTCATGTCCCGGGATAAAAGGAGGGCTGGGCTTGACAGGCCAGTCACCACTGGCGGCATGTAAATCCGTATGGCAGACGCCACAGGCTTCAACCTTGACCAGTATCTGCCCCTCGCCCGGTACGGGAACAGGAACTTCTTCTATACGCAGGGGTTTGCCGAATTCATGTACTACAGCTGCTTTCATGGTTTTGTTCATAAATCACCTGTCATCTGTATTCGAGAAAGAAAAAAGCACATTTTTTATTCTACCTCTCATGAGTATGAAATTTCCCGGAAAAAACGTGTTGATGTGTCACAGTCGTTTAATTTGCGGGAAACCGGTTTTTAAAGCCGTACTTTTGTGTGTGAAGAAATTCGCTTTTGCAGAAAACAGATGCACCATAAAGAAACCCTGCTCCAGGCAGGGTTTCTTTGTTTTCGCTTTGTTGTCTAGCGCCGTTTTTGTGGTTTTTTTGTCGTTTTGATGATCTGTGACTCAACAACCATATCGAGGATATAGGCGGTATCTGATGCGTCTGCCGGCGGGTTGGCGATTTTGTAGCGCTTGACCCGAAGAACATTGCGAACGCCAGGCTGGAAGGTGTAGCCTTCGATGTCCTGATAAAAAGCCTGCCACGGGCCGGGGGTTCCTGTTTTCAGACCATTGCTGTCGTAATAAACCTGACGAACCTGCAGGCATTGCTTGTTGGGAATGAGCGGGTGGGAACAAGGCATGGTTTTAGAGGCAACCTCGAAAAACACGATTTCACCTTCTGTGCCATAGCGGGTAGCCGGGGTTGGCGTCCCGGCGAACTGAAGAGTATCCCCACCAGCGGTGGTCAGGGTGAGAAGCGGCTGCTCAGCAGGTGTTATGGTGTAGGTGCTGACACCGCTCAAACGGTTGCCGACTTCATGGTCCAGGGCGGCGAGTTTACTGTTTGCGCACATTTTCCGGGTGGCGGCGATGGTGCCAAAGGTCATCCGGTTTTCATAAAGCGAGTATTGTCCCCCCATGCTGTTACACGTGTTGCTGACATTGAAACGCCCATTATTGAAATCCACCTGTACGGGTTTGTCTACCAGCACAAACAACGGGGTGATCAGCATTCCCTTGGCATTCCTGGCATCTTTAAGCTGCCAGGAATAACTGGTGAGGGTTGTGTTGTCTGATGTGGCCGGAAGCGTCGTCTGGTCTTCGCCAGAGGAACTTGCGCAACCGATCAGAACAGCCGGAAATATCAGTGCGATCAGATAGCGTTTCATCATCATCTCCTGTGTGGTTTTTCTGTCAAATATGAAAACAGGCTCATCCGTGTGGAATAAGCACCATATTACTATGCGGGCGGGGTTTGTGACACCATGCGTCTTATTTTACGCATAGGGAAAGCAGCGATATTTGATTTATCGCGAAAACAGATGAATGAACTGTGTACCGTTAAACAGGCAGAGAGATGAATCAGGCGTTCAGGCTTTCCTGCTTTTCCTGCTGCAGCTTGGGTTCCATGATGGGGGCTGGCTGGACAGCATTGCGTCCGGCCTGTTTTGCCTTGTAGAGGGCATTATCGGCATTGGCAATATGAAACTGCAGAAGCTTGTCGGCATTTTCCTGCTCATACCATTCCGGCAGGATGACAGCGACGCCGATGCTGGCGGAAATCGGGATTTCATTGCCGTTGGAGAGTTTGACGGGGGCACTTTCAATCGCATGGCGTATACGTTCGGCAACGGCTACGCCCTGTTCAAGATCGGCCTTGCCAAAGAAAAAGATGAATTCTTCTCCGCCATAACGGCCCAGCATGTCGGATTGGCGAAGGTGTCCTTGCGCAACAGCCACAATATGCTGAAGCGCAACATCGCCTTCGGTGTGGCCGTAAGTATCATTGAAGTTCTTGAAGTGATCCACATCCAATAGTGCGACACAGCAGGTTGTCCCGTTTTCGTGTGCATTGTTCAGTTCCGACAGGGCCATTGCATGGAAGGAACGGCGATTCAGTGTATTGGTCAGAACATCATGCTCTGCCAGATATTTGAAACGGGCCTCACTTTTGCGGAGGGCATTGGCTGCAGCAGTGCGCAGATCGATTTCCTTTTGCAGCGATTCAGTCAGGATGGTCAGTGCTTCTTCATTCTGCTTGAGCTCTTTCATGGTGCGATCCAGTTGGGCGACCATGCTGTTGAATGCAACAGAAAAATCACCAAGAAAATGCACTTCCTGGTTGAAATCGCCCCGCTCGACCTGCTGTGCCTGCCAGGTAAGATGGCGAAGATTGGACTGGAGCGCCTTCAGGCCACCGGCGACAAAGCCGCGCATCTTGATGGAATAGGAAAGATTGCCTCGTGCAAAATCAGAGATGATGAGCCTTAATTCCATCAGCCTGTTGTGAAGCGCGACAAATTCCTCGTTTCCGGCCAGTTCTTCAGGCATGGCCGGAGGGGAGGAGCCGCCAAGTAACTCGCTGATGTGTTTTAAAACAAGCGATGTTGTGTTGTTGTCTGAGTTATCCATGTATGGGATGGTTTATTCTACCGGTTTCCCCTGGAAACGGCACGTTCGAGCCCCCGTGCACCAGCAGTCCACTTCTTTTACGCTGTAGACTTTGCCGGTAAATCTTTCCAGAATTCCAGCGATGAACCCCTCGTCATAAATACAGATGACATCTTCAATGTCCGGCAGGCCGGAACAATCAAGGTCCTCATCAACTGTAACGTAACATTCCATTGTTTCATTGTCAAAAGATTCAACACGGAATACCCCGATTCCCAGGTCTTTGAAGAGCTCTCCGATGCGTCTTACAAGCGGTCCGGTATCGGCAGAGCCGGAAAATTCGGTCAGGAACTGGTCGTAAAACGACTTGCCGGCAAGAACGCCTGATTTATAGAAAAGATCATCTGCCGCTGCGGTGCCGTATTCCTGTTCGATCACATCACGCATGGTGAACTGAAAGAGACGATATACCTCGATTTTCAGGGAGTCTCCCAGGCTGGGCCTGGCAAGCGCCATATCAGAGCCCAGTGTTTCCCAGGTAAACTTGTATTTTCTTGTGCTGTCTTTCATCTTGTGCCTTCCTTTTTCTTTTGGTAAAAACACAACTGATTTTGCACAACAGGTGTTTTCAGGGCAGACATTTGTTGTGAATCAGTTGAATTTTAAATGTATTTCTCTTGTAAGAACAACAATTTTTTATTAAAAGAAACTTTTTTGTTGATTTAAGGAAACAAAATATCATGAATCAGGATTTTCTGCTTGGAGGCCCGCTCTTTAAATAAAATGCGCCTCAGGGAGGGGATATGGTTTTTTCGGGGGGCCATGATACCTCATTTCATCCTCCTGCGCCGTGTTGTGCAAAGGCCGGATGAATTCAGGCTGTCCGGGCGGGCCGGTGTTTCCGGTCAGTACGGTGTGTGCACAAAAAACGCCCGCATAGCGGGCGTTTTTCGGATCTGGCATGAAATCAGTTTTTGCCCAGAGGCATGATATTGATGGGCATGTCATTGGCATTCAGTTGCAGTTCCTTGCTGATGACATCCGTATTCATGGAGACAATATACCGCGTGCCGATATCCATGGAGGCTGCGGCGAGATAGATGTTCTGGCTCATGGCGCCGCTTGCAATGTCAGCCCAGGTTTTTGCGCGCTCACCCGTGACATTGCCCATGGCTTTACTGTCAGAAACGATAATGAGAATAACCGGTGCCGATGCCACGGCAGCCTGCTTGCCAACCATTCCCTTGATGTTTTTGGTTGAGACAGACTTCAGGGAGTGGGTTTTCCAGTCATAAAGCGAAACACCCTTGTCGCAGGCAACATAGATTTTGTTATAAGGCGCCATGCCCATGCCATAGGGCGTTGTCCATCCTTTTTCTGCCCGGTTCAGCCCTGTGGCGGCCCACAACAGGTTAGAGAGTTCCTGCAGGGATAACGGTTTTTGTGGAAAGGTATTGAGTTTGGCCGAGCTTCGCGCCTTGAGCACGTCAAAAATGCCCTTGCCGCCGGTCATCTGGGGTTCCGGCAGCTTTGTGTCGGCAAAGACGCTGGCACAGAAACAGACAAGCGCGGAAAAAAGAAGGGCCTTGAATCCAGTGCGTGATTTCATTGTCTTCTCCTTTTACTTGATATAACGGATGACATCCCTGTTGCGATGTGGCGTATTCGGATGCGGTTCATTGGCATATCCCAGCGCTATCGCAAAAATAGTTGAATAACCTTCCGGCAGTCCCAGTTCCTTGTTGAGTTCCGCAGCAAGAACCGGATTTTCAAAAGCCTGCCTGAAGCTTCGGAGATAACAGGAACCCAGCCCCAGGGAATAAGCGGCCACGCACATATTCTGTGCCGCGTTGGCGCAGTCAATGGTGGCGCTGGCTTCGTCGTCCCTGCCTGACAGGAAGATGACGGTCGGGGCATTGTAAAACGGTGAAAAATCAGGGTCCTGGGCCTTGATCTTGTATTGTTCAATATTGGAAGTCCGCATGGTTTCCAGCGTACCCCTGGTGATCTTGTCGAGAATAGCCTTGTTTGTTACCACGGAAAAAAACCAGGGTTGCCTGTTTCTTGATGTGGCGGCATACAGTCCGGCTTCCAGTATCCAGTTGACTTCCCGTTCAGGAACCGGCTCCGGCTTGAATGCACGTATACTTCTTCGCTCGAGGATAGAGGTGATCGTCTGGTTCATAAACACTCTCACAGAATAGGATGACAAATAAAGAACCGGCGGGCCAGGCCCAAGTTCAAGGATACACTTAATTATATGAAATGTCGCTATTGCCGCGCCTGTTTTTCCGGGGCTGGCAGGAATGAAAGATATCGGCAAACGCTTTGCCTGCATATAATGAAAGTATTTTTAAATGTCGGGGCAAAGATGAAGGTGGAGCGGCTGATTCACTGGATTTTTTGCAGAATGAAGAGTGGCTTTGTAATGAAAAACCGGATTATCCTGCTGTTCCTTTCCCTGCTGTTTGTGGCGGCGGCGCAGGCAGACAATCGCTTTGGGGTGAAGCTGGCCAGGTCAGCCGAAAAACAGATCGGGGTCACAACTTCCTATGATCCGGCTTACCGGCGGATCGCCTACCCGGGAGGGGATGTGGCAAAAGAGACCGGTGTCTGTACGGATGTGGTGATCCGCGCGTATCGCGATCAGGGAACAGACCTGCAAAAAGAGATCCATGAAGACATGCAAAAGCATTTCGCCGTTTATCCCAAAATCTGGGGAATGAAAACAACCGATACCAATATCGATCACAGAAGAGTGCAGAATATTCAGACATTCCTGAAACGCCACGGGAAAACCTTATCGAACGGCAGCGATTTCCAGCCGGGAGATATCGTGACCTGGAACCTGAAAGACAAGGGCGTTCAGCCGCATATCGGGATTGTTGCCAATGACAGGAACAGCAAAGGCGTGCCGCTGGTCATTCACAACATTAACAGCGGCGTGAAAAAGGAGGATGTCTTATATACCTATACCATTACAGGACATTATCGCTACAATAAAAGCCCGGCATTGCGCTGATCTTTCCGGGCAGTTCCTGCAGGAAGCGAATCGCTTATATGCCTGCCAGGTGTTTGACCTGTAACCCATGACAGGCAGGTTGTGCTCTGCCTGTTTCAATCTTGAAATGACAGGAGGTATGCAGCATGTTTTTCAACTATTTCATCCCGACACGGATTCTGTTCGGAAAAGGGCAGTTAAATCACTTGCATGAATGCGTGCCTCCCGGAGACAAGGCGCTGATTGTAATTTCAACCGGAAAATCAACGCGCGCAAACGGTTATCTCGACCGGCTGATCGGGGAATTGAAACTGGCCGGTGTCGAGTATGCCGTTTATGACAGGATCCAGCCCAACCCGACCAAGTCCAGCATCATGGAAGGCGCGGCTTTTGCCCGTGAAAACGGGTGTGACTTCGTCATTGGCCTGGGTGGCGGCAGTGTCATGGATGCGTCCAAGTCCATTGCGATCATGGCAAACAATGATGGCGACTACTGGGACTATGTTTTCGGCGGCAGCGGCAAAGGCAAGCCGATCCCGAACACCCCCCTGCCTGTTGTTGCTATCAGCACGACCGCAGGCACCGGTTCTGAGACTGATCCATGGACTGTCATTACCAAGGAAGAAACCAATGAAAAAATCGGCTTTGGCTATGACAAGACCTTTCCGGTGCTGGCGGTTGTCGATCCGGATCTCATGCTGAGCGTGCCGCCGCTCCTGACAGCCTATCAGGGGTTTGACGCTCTTTTTCATGCAACCGAAGCCTATATCAGCAAATCGGCCAATCCCATGAGTGATCTTTATGCCCTGAAGGCGATTGAACTGGTCAGTGGTTATCTTGCCCGTGCCGTGAAAGACGGCAAGGATGAAGAAGCCCGCGCCAGTGTGGCACTGGCCAATACGCTTTCGGGCATGGTGCTTTCCAGTTGCTTCATCACTTCCGAGCATTCGCTTGAGCATGCGCTTTCGGCCTTTCATCCTGATCTGGCGCATGGCGCAGGGCTGATCATGCTGAGCCGTGCCTACTACACGCATTTTGCGAAAGCCGGTGCGTGCGATGACAGAATGATTGCCATGGCAAAAGCCATGGGTAAAAAAGAGGCCGCAAAGGCAATGGATTTCGTCGATGCGCTGGTCGAGCTTCAGGAAGCCTGCGGGGTGGCGGGACTCAGGATGTCAGATTATGGCATTGCCCGTGAAGAACTGCGCAAATATGCAAAAAATGCGCGGGATACCATGGGCGATCTTTTTGCCATGGACCCGGTGCCGCTGTCAGAAGACGATTGCGTGGCGATTCTTGAAAGTTCATACCGGTAGTATGGATGAGGGCAGAAGCAAAAGCGGCTTTTGCCCTTTTTCTTTCCCTGGAAAGGAGACTGAAATGAGTGCAGACATGACAGCAAAATCCGCCCTGATTTCGCGGCAGGAGAGAGCAGATGAGGCCGTTGCCCGTTTTCGTGAGCCGCTGGGTGAGGGCAGGCGTATCAGTTGTGCGCAGGCAGTGGCAATTGCTTATGCCGACCTGGCCGGCCTGACAGAAAAACAGGCGATGAACATGACAGCCGGTTTTGGCGGCGGCATGGGAAAAAGGCAGACCTGCGGCGTGGTTACCGCCATGCTGATGATAACCGGGCTGAGTGGCAAGGGCGAGAAGTGTCGTGGTGTCATGGACACTTTTGAAGAAAAAAAGGGGAGCACCATGTGCGGTGAACTGCTGGAAAAATACGGCGAAGAATACTGCTCCAGCCTGGTCAGGTGCGCTGCTGAACTGATGAATACACAGGTTTTTTCCAGGTAGGCACTGAAAATACAGAAGAGGGGAGCATGGCGGAAAAAAGGGACAACGTACTGACCATCGACGGGGACTACACAGTTCATATCAAGGGCAACCTTACCATCAGGGTGGACGGCAACATTACCGTTGAAACAGGCGGAAACCTGACACTTCATGCAGGAAAAGTCTTGCGCGTTGAATCCGGGACAGAGATGAACATGAAATCAGGTACGGCCATGCAGGTGAATGCGGGTACCAGCCTGGAGCAGGAAGCGCGGACGACTTACAGTATCAAGGGGGCGTCAAGGGGCATGGTTTCCAGCAGCGGCATACTTGAAATCAAAGGCGCTCTGGTCAAAATGAACTGAGAGGGGCCACATGAACTTTCTTGTGACAGGCGGCTGCCTGTGCCAGTGTTCCTTTGGCATGGCGCCATCAGGATTGAATGTCCTTCCCGCAGGGCGCACCATGGCAGGTAACATGCCTGCTGCCAGTATCATGGATCATCAGCCTTTTGTGAATATCATGCCTTTTGGCGTGTGCACATCCCCTGCCAATCCACAGGTTGCCGCTGCGACAGCGGCCGCGCTCGGCGTGCTGACGCCCATGCCATGCATACCCAATACGGCAGCACCCTGGGCACCGGGAAAACCGACTGTCATGATCAACAACCAGCCAGCTCTGGACCAGAACTCGAAACTGGTGTGTATGTGGGGTGGTGTGATCTCGATTGTGGCGCCGACGCAGGTGACCGTGCAAATCTGAAAAGGTGCGCGAGAGGTCTTGTCAGGGGGCATCCAGAAAGAGATCCACCGTGACATAAAACCAGTCAATGGCCTCCCACCTCTCACGCTGGCTGACCAGGTTTTCCCCGCTTCCCATATCCACCTTGTAGTTTGCCAGCATCGGGTCTTGCGCCTCAGATGAGCCTTCGGGCCACTGGTTGTGCGGGATATGCCCATAGCGTTTCCCCTCTTTTGGCAGCGTTTCCCAGATGCAGCACACACGGGAAAGCGGCAGCATGCCTGTTTCCTTTACCAGGAAGGCCTCGACAGCATGCGCATCCCTGCCTGCCACACGATAGCGCGCCCGCAGCACATGGAGCTGGGCAGATTTGCCCGGGCTGCAGCCCAGGTATTGAAGCATGGCCGGTTTTTTGCCTGCCATGGCAAGAAAGTCGCCGCAGGCAGGCTCGGCGCTGACGTAACTGCCAGATGTCATGGCAAGGAAAAGAAAAGCAGTGATAAAAAAAGAATGTAGTTTCATAGGGAGAAATCAGGTTTGTTCATACCGGTCGATCAGCGAAGCAATCATGAACTGCTGTCCGTCTGACCGGGAGTGGCAGTAAACAAGCTGCCTTACATCCAGATCGGCAAAGGTGCGCGGGTTGTCCTTTACCGGGCCTTCCTCCCTGTCGGCGTCTTTTGGGTAGAACACCCATTTCTCATCACCTCTCAACTGGTTTCCCAGGCGGGAAACCACCTCGAAAACGGCAATCGAGCCATTTTCCTCAATACCCACCCGCCAGCCGTTTCTGATCTGCATGCGGATTTCGTCAGTCAGTACCTTGAGTCCATCCATGAAGTTATTGTCCCGAATAAAGCCTGCTTTCGCACACAGTATATAGACTGCCTGCCGCAGTTGCCTGTTTTTTTCGTGATGGTTCCCGGATGTTGTGATTTTTAAAATGGCACGGTTCTTGCTAATGAAAAGGGTGTCAATACGGATTTTTCTGTGAGGAGGGTGTCATGAAATTTGTAAGTGCGATTATCAAGCCGTTCAAGCTGGATGAGGTACGGGAGGGGCTGTCGTCAATCGGGATACAGGGGATGACAGTAACCGAGGTAAAAGGGTTCGGCAGGCAAAAGGGGCATACAGAGCTTTATCGGGGCGCGGAATATGTGGTGGATTTCCTGCCGAAGGTGAAGGTGGAAGTCGCTGTTTCTGACGTGATGCTGGAGCAGGTGCTGGAGGTGATCCGGCAGTCGGCTTCAACCGGAAAGATTGGTGATGGCAAGATTTTTGTGTTTGACCTGGGGGAGGTAATGCGTATCCGTACGGGTGAAACGGGTGATGAGGCCTTGTGAGGAAAGGATGGACGATATGAAATGCGCGATTTCCTGTTTTCAACGCCGGTTTACCGGGTTGCGGTGGTTTTTGTCAGGTGTGGGCACTGTTTCTGCCATGGTTTTTTCGGGACTTGCCATGGCACAGGATGGTGAGGAAGTGACAGCGGGTGTGGTAGAGGTGCTCAATGCCGCACCCGCTGTGCTTTCTGCCGGGGATACGGCATGGATGCTGACATCGACGATGCTGGTGATTCTGATGATTATTCCGGGGCTGGCGCTTTTTTATGGCGGGTTGGCTCGCAGCAAGAATATGCTGTCTGTGCTGATGCAGGTGTTTGTGATTTTTTCATTGACGTCTGTACTGTGGTGCCTGTACGGGTACACGCTTGCCTTTTCGGGAGGGGGGGCGATTGTGGGTGATTTTGGCAAGGCGTTTTTGATGGGGATAACGCCGGATACGCTTTCAGCAGCGTTGCCCACGATACCGGAATATGTGTTTGTGGCATTTCAGTGCACCTTTTCGGGGATTACCTGTGCCCTGATTGTGGGCGCCTTTGCCGAGCGGATGAAGTTTGCTGCAGTACTGGCTTTTGTTGTGCTGTGGTTTACTTTCAGTTATGTGCCGATGGCTCATATTGTGTGGGGCGGGGGTTTTCTGAATGCGGATGGCGCGCTGGATTTTGCTGGCGGGACGGTCGTGCATATCAATGCGGGTATTGCCGGTCTGGTGGGGGCGTATATGGCGGGAAAACGCATTGGTTTCGGAAGGGAGGCGTTTACACCGCATTCGCTGACGCTCACGATGGTTGGCGCTTCTCTTTTGTGGGTTGGCTGGTTTGGTTTTAATGCCGGTTCGGCCGGTGCTGCGGATGGTATTGCAGGGCTGGCTTTTGTGAACACGATTGTGGCAACGGCTGCGGCCACGCTTGCCTGGATTGCGGGTGAAGCGATCATGAAAAAGAAAGCGTCGATGCTGGGCGCAGCGTCCGGTGCTGTGGCCGGTCTGGTTGCGGTGACACCGGCTGCCGGGTTTGCCGGGCCGATGGGAGCGATTGTGCTGGGTGTGGTGTCAGGCTTTGTGTGCCTGTGGGGTGTTGGCGGGCTGAAACGCCTTTTGCGGGTGGATGACGCTTTTGATGCGTTTGGTGTGCATGGTGTCGGCGGGATTGTCGGCGCCATCCTGACAGGGGTTGTGGTTTCTCCCGCGTTGGGCGGGACGGGTATCGAGGGCGATTTTTCAATGCTGAACCAGGTGTGGATACAGGTAAAAAGTGCAGGGGTGACGATGGTCTGGTCCGGTGTGGTTTCAGTGATTGCCTATCAGTTGATTGACAGAGTGATTGGCCTCAGGGTGTCTGAAGAAGATGAACGTGCCGGGCTGGATATTTCTTCACATGGTGAAACAGCGTACCGCTATTGATTTTCCTTTTCATTTTGGGTTAGTGGCTGTTTGCGGATCACTTTCGGGTGATCCGTCTTTTCCTGCGTATATATGAAGTGTGCGGCAAAAAAAACGCCGCCCGGGGATGATTTCCCGCGCGGCGTGGAGAGTCTGCTTTTTATTTTGAGAGCAGCAAATTGTTGATGCGCCTGACGTAGGCAGCCGGGTCGGCCGGTGTGCCGCCTTCTGCCAGCATGGCCTGGTCAAAGAGGATGTGCGTCCAGTCATCAAAACGGACATCTTCTTTTTTGAGGTTTTGCACCAGCGGATGGTCCGGGTTGATTTCAAGGATGGGTTTTGTGTCCGGCGCTCCCTGTCCGGCGGCCTTGAGCATGCGCTGAAGGTTGTTGGACAGATCGTTTTCATCCACGACGAGACAGGAGGGCGAATCGGTCAGGCGGTGGGTGATGCGCACATCCTTGGCTTCGTTTTCGAGGACTTTTTTCATTTTTTCGACGACGTCCTTGTAGTCGGTCTGAGTTTCCTCGAACTGTTTCTTTTCTTCCTCGTCTTCGAGTGCGCCCAGGTCAAGGCCGCCCTTGGCGACGGAAACGAGTTCCTTGTCCTCGAATCCGGTCAGGAAGGAAAGCATCCATTCGTCAACGCGGTCGGTCATGAGGATGACTTCGACGCCTTTTTTGCGGAAGATTTCAAGATGCGGGCTGTTTTTGGCCGCCGCATAATTTTCAGCAGTGACGTAGTAGATTTTGTCCTGGCCTTCTTTCATGCGTGAGATATAGTCATCCAGCGAGACGTTCTGGATGTCGGTGTCGTTATGCGTGGAAGCAAAGCGCATGAGTTTGGCGATCCGGTCCTTGTTGGCGGCGTCTTCGCCGATGCCTTCTTTGAGTACCTGGCCAAACTGGATCCAGAATTCGGCGTACTGGTCTTTTTTCTCCTGTTCGTCCGAGTTGGCGAGTTCTTCCAGCATGGACAGGACGCGGCGGGTCGAGCCTTCACGGATCATTTTGACATCGCGGGATTCCTGCAGGATTTCGCGCGAGACATTGAGTGGCAGGTCATTGGAATCGATCACGCCCCTGACGAAACGCAGGTAGACGGGCATGAGCTGTTCTGCGTCGTCCATGATAAAGACGCGCTTGACGTAGAGCTTGATGCCGCCGCGCTTGTTGCGATCCCACAGGTCAAACGGGGCCTGTTTGGGAATGTAGAGCAACTGGGTGTATTCGCTACGACCTTCGACGCGGTTGTGTGTCCAGGTGAGCGGATCGTTGAAGTCATGCGAGACATGTTTGTAAAATTCCCTGTACTGTTCGTCGCTGATGTCGGCGCGGCTGCGGGACCACAGGGCGCTGGCCTGGTTGACAGTGGTCAGCTCGGTGCCGGGCTTCATGGATTTGGTTTCGTCATCCCAGACATCCTGCTCCATCTGGATGGGGATGGGAATATGGTCGGAGTATTTGCGGATGATGCCTCTTAGGCGCCAGTTGGTAAGGAGGTCATCTTCGCCTTCACGCAGATGCAGGGTGATGTTGGTGCCGCGGGCTGTTTTTTCGATGGTTTCAACGCTGAAGTCGCCTTCACCGGAAGATTCCCAGCGGACGGCTTCTGTGGCAGGGGTGCCTGCCTTGCGGGTTTCAACCGTGATTTTGTCGGCGACAATAAAGCCGGAGTAAAAACCGACGCCAAACTGGCCGATGAGGGCGGCGTCTTTTTGTTCGTCACCGGTAAGCCGCGAGATGAATTCTTTTGTGCCGGATTTGGCAATGGTGCCGAGATGGGCAATGGCTTCTTCACGGGTCATGCCGATGCCGTTGTCTGATATGGTGATGGTGCGCTTATCCTTGTCGTAGGAAACGATGATTTTCAGGTCCGGGTCGTTTTCGTAGACTTCCGGTTTGTCGAGCGCTTCGTAGCGGAGCCTGTCTGCCGCATCCGATGCGTTCGAGATCATTTCACGAAGGAATATCTCCTTGTTCGAATACAGGGAGTGAATCATCAGTTGCAGCAGTTGTTTGACTTCTGCCTGAAAGCCCATAGTCTGTTTTTCTGAGACGGCCATTTTTTCCTCTTATGCTGAATCTTGTTGAACGAATGAATGCCAGATAGGGGCCCTGCTCCGTTTTTTCAAGGGGAAAATATGAAAAAGCAGGGTTTACCCCGCCGTCCGGGCGGTTCAGACGATGAATGAGCGGATGATATAGAGGGTGCTGCAGTAAGGGCAGCGGCAGGTGCCGTTGGCAGAGGGCGTGAGCCAGACGCGCGGATGCATGAAGGTTACCGGCGTTTGATTGTTGGGACAGGTAATGGGAAGGTCGGGATTATCAAGTTCGATAATCCGGTATGCAAGCATGTTTTTGTCCGTCTCTTTCATCCGGTTTCCTGTTTGGTGTCGCCTGTCTGATTGTAGGGATAATCGGTGCGTCATGGCAAGCCGGGATGCCAACACAATCGCTTTTTATTAAGGGGTTTGTCGCATCAATCGGTTCCGGACAAAAAAAATACCCTCCCTGAAGAGGGAGGGTATGAAGCATGCATCTGTTGTTTATACGTAGGTAAGCCAGTCTGCGTATTTGGCATTTTTGCCTGCAACCACATCGAAGAAGAGGGATTGCAGTTGTTCGGTGATCGGGCCGCGTGTGCCGGAACCGATGACACGGTTGTCGAGTTCCCGGATCGGGGTGATTTCTGCGGCAGTGCCGGTAAAGAAGGCTTCGTCGCAGGTATAGAACTCGTCGCGGGTAATGCGTTTTTCGATGACTTTGAAGCCCAGGTCTTCTGCCATGACGATGACAGAATCACGGGTAATGCCGTCAAGGCAGCTTGCCAGGTCCGGGGTGTAGATTTTGCCGTTGCGGACGATGAAGACGTTTTCACCAGAGCCTTCGGAAACAAAGCCTTCTGTATCCAGCACCAGTGCTTCGTCATAGCCATTGGCCAGCGCTTCCTGATTGGACAGGATGGAGTTGATGTAGTACCCGGATGCCTTGGCGCGAACCAGGGAGACATTGACGTGGTGACGCGTAAAAGATGATGTCTTGACGCGGATGCCCTTGTTCAAGCCATCTTCGCCGAGGTAGGCGCCCCATGGCCAGGCGGCGATCATGGCATGAATGGTGTTGTCTTTTGCGGCAATGCCGAGCCTTTCTGAGCCAACCCAGATCAGCGGGCGGATATAGCCGGAGTCGAGGTTGTTGGCGCGGATGATTTCTTTTTGGGCTTCCAGAAGCGTGTCATAGTCGTACGGTACGTTCATCTGGAAAATCTTGGCGGAATTCAGGAGTCGGCGGGTATGTTCCGGAAGACGGAAGATGGCCGGCCCCCTGTCGGTCTGGTATGCGCGGACCCCTTCAAATACGGCCATGCCATAGTGCAATGAGTGCGTTAATACGTGGATGTTGGCATCGCGCCATTCGATTAGTTTCCCATCCATCCAGATTTTTCCGTCACGGCTGTGCATTGGCATGAAATTCTCCTGAATTTTAAATCTTGAAAAATAAGATTTTAATGGAATTTCAGGGGGATTTGTTCAGGGATTGGGGGGCTGTTGTAAAAAGGATGGGAGGAGAGACGATTTCCGTCGACATTTGCGCTGTTTTGCGGTTTTTGCGGCAGGCGCTGCGGTAAAATAAGGGCATTATCGACTCTTGTATCGGGTGGCTGCCATGCAATTCAAACGTTTGACTGATCTGGTTGAGAAGGGTGAGCTTAAGGGCAAGCGGGTGTTTATCCGCGCGGATCTGAATGTGCCGCAGGATGCCAATGGCAACATTACCGAGGATACGCGTATCCGGGCATCGATGCCGGCTGTTGAAATGGCGGTAAAAGCGGGCGCAGCCGTGATGGTGACTTCGCATCTGGGGCGCCCGACCGAAGGCGAGTTCAATGAAAGCGAATCGCTTTTGCCGGTGGCAAAACGCATGTCGGAACTTCTCGGGCAGCCTGTTGAGCTGAAGCGCGACTGGATTGACGGGGTTGATGTGCAGCCCGGCCAGGTGGTCCTGCTTGAAAATGCCCGTTTCAACAAGGGTGAAAAGAAAAATGATGACGGGCTGTCAAAAAAAATGGCAGCCCTGTGCGATGTCTATGTCAATGATGCGTTTGGCACGGCGCATCGTGCGGAAGCGACGACTTACGGTATTGCGCAGTATGCGCCGGTTGCCTGTGCCGGTCCGCTGATGGCGGCGGAACTGGATGCGCTGGGCAAGGCGGTTGGCCATCCTGCCCATCCGCTGATGGCGGTGGTTGGCGGTGCCAAGGTATCGGGCAAGCTGACGATTCTCAAGACGCTGGGCGGCAAGGTGGATAACCTGATTGTCGGCGGCGGGATTGCGAATACCTTCTTGAAGGCGGCCGGTTACGAGATCGGGAAGTCGCTGGTGGAAGAGGATCTGCTTGAAGAGGCCAAATCGATTATGGACATGATGCAATCGCGTGGTGCAACGGTTCCGATTCCGGTGGATGTGATCTGTGCCAAGGAATTTGCCGCCAGTGCGCCGGCCAGTGTGAAGAAGGTGGATGCTGTCGAAGCGGATGACATGATCCTGGATATCGGCCCTGAAACAGCAAAGATGCTGGCGGAACTGATCGGAAAAGCGGGCACGATTGTCTGGAACGGGCCGGTTGGCGTGTTTGAGTTTGACCAGTTTGGCAGCGGAACGAAAGCGGTTTCGATGGCGATTGCGGATTCGAAGGCGTTTTCGATTGCCGGTGGCGGCGATACGCTGGCTGCCATAGCGAAGTACGATATTGGAGACAAGATCAGTTATATCTCAACGGGAGGCGGCGCTTTCCTGGAATTCCTGGAAGGCAAGATCCTGCCGGCAGTGGAAATTCTGATGCAGCGTGCCCAATAATTTTCTGGATAAAAATAAATAAAGGAGAGACGGATGCCTATCGTGTCAATGCGTCAACTGCTGGATCATGCTGCCGAAAACGGTTACGGGATTCCTGCGTTCAATGTGAATAACCTGGAGCAGGTGCAGGCGATCATGGCTGCCGCCGATGCGGTTGGCGCGCCTGTGATCATGCAGGCATCTGCCGGTGCACGGCGCTATGCCGGTGAAGCTTTTCTGCGCCACCTGATTGAAGCGGCCGTTGAGGCGTATCCGCATATTCCGGTTGTCATGCACCAGGATCACGGGCAGTCTCCGGCAGTCTGTATGGCGGCGATCCGTTCAGGTTTTTCGTCTGTGATGATGGACGGCTCTCTCATGCCGGACGGCAAGACGGCTTCAAGCTATGAATACAATGTGGAAGTGACCCGGGAGGTGGTGAAGTTTTCCCACGCGATTGGTGTGACGGTCGAGGGGGAACTGGGTGTGCTGGGGTCGCTTGAAACGATGTCCGGCGGCAAGGAGGATGGACACGGCGCCGAAGGCAAGCTGACGCATGACCAGCTCCTGACCAGTCCGGAAGAGGCGGCAGATTTCGTGCGGGAAACACAGTGTGACGCGCTGGCGATTGCGATTGGCACGTCGCATGGTGCCTACAAGTTTTCCCGCAAGCCGACAGGAGATATTCTTTCTATTTCGCGCATCAAGGAAATCCATGCACGTATCCCCAATACGCATCTTGTGATGCATGGTTCTTCATCGGTGCCGCAGGAGTTGCTTGCGGAAATCCGCCAGTTCGGGGGTGATTTCAAGGAAACTTACGGGGTGCCTGTGGAGGAAATCCAGGAAGGGATCAGAAACGGGGTGCGCAAGATTAATATTGATACAGATATCCGCCTGGCGATGACCGGGGCAATCCGCCGCTATATGGCAGAAAATCCCACCCATTTTGATCCTCGTGAGTACATGACGGTGGCGCGTGCTGCAGCCATGCAACTGTGCAAGCAGCGTTATCTGGAATTCGGCTGTGAGGGACAGGGCGCAAAGATCAAGCCGGTTTCCCTGGACAAGATGGCGGAAAAATATAAAGCGGGCGACTTTGCCCAAATCGTGAAATAATACGGTTTTTCTGTAATCTGCTGTATTTGTTTATTAAAATGCAGGTGCGTTTCGAAAGAGGCGCGCCTGTCTTGTTTCCTGGCATGATTTCCGGGATGTGAATGGTTTTCGGGTAGGTGATATTCGGGTAGGTGATATATGGCTATTAAAAAACTCTCGATCAAAAAGGCAGCCGCTCAAAAGGCGCCTGCAGAAAAAGTAACGGCAAAACCGGCGGCAGCCAAAAAGGCAGTTGCCAAAGAGGCGCCGGCCAGGGCGGCGTCTTCAAAGACCGCTTCAACTGTCAAAGAACGGGTTTCTGCTGTGACCAGGCAGGTGGCTGCCCGTTTGACAAAAGGCAAATCGCCCGCCAGGACGCTGGTCGGTATTGTGATGGGATCGACGTCCGACTGGGATGTCATGAAAGAAGCCGCACAGATGTGCAAGGAGTTTGGTCTTTCTTATGAAGCCCGGGCGCTTTCTGCGCACCGTTCACCGGCAGAACTGGAAGAGTGGATCAAGGATATGGAAACGCGGGGATGCCAGGCTTTCATTGCAGGGGCTGGCGGTGCGGCGCATCTGGCGGGTGTTGTTGCAGCCCAGACCATTTTGCCGACTTTTGGCGTGCCCATGCCTTCTAAGTACATGAAGGGGCTGGATTCGCTGCTGGCAACGGTGCAGATGCCGAAGGGGATTCCTGTGCCGACCATGGCCATTGGTGAGGCGGGAGCTGCCAATGCCACACTGGCTGTGGTTGCGGTGATGGCACTGACAGACCCTGTTCTGCGGGAAAAGCTGCTGGAATTCCGTGCAAAACAATCTGAAAAAGTCCGTAAGGCGACGTTGCCGAAACTGAAGTAAGCGGGATCAATATGTCGGGAATGATGCAAACGAACCTGAAATCGCTGCCGCTTCTGCATCGGGGCAAGGTTCGGGATATATATGCGGTGGGTGATGACAAGCTGCTGGTTGTGCAGACAGATCGTCTCTCTGCCTTCGACGTGGTGCTGGATGACCCGATTCCGGAAAAGGGAAAGATCCTGACTGCCATGTCCAATTTCTGGTTTGAAAAGTTCGGGCACATGATGCCCAATCATATGACGGATATTGACCCGGTATCGGTTGTTGCGCCGGATGAGCGTGACCAGGTGGAAGGCCGGGCAATGGTGGTGAAAAAGCTGAAGCCGCTGGGTATTGAGGCGATTGTGCGCGGCTACATGATTGGAACGGGTTGGCTGGATTATCAGAAAACCGGAACGATTTGCGGCATTCTCCTTCCTGCCGGTCTGCAAAAGGCCGAGAAACTGCCGGAAGTGATGTTTACGCCATCAACCAAGGCTGCTGTCGGTGATCACGACGAAAACATCACGTTTGAAGAAGCGGAAAAGATGGTGGGGGCTGATATTGCGCGCCAGGTTCGCGATATGGCAATCAGCCTGTATTCTGCCGCTGCGGCTTATGCGGCGGAAAAAGGCATTCTGATTGCTGATACAAAATTCGAGTTTGGGCTGGATGCGGAGGGCAGGGTTCATCTGATTGATGAAATCCTGACGCCGGATTCTTCCCGTTTCTGGCCGGCATCGAGTTATACCACTGGCAGTTCGCCGCCGTCTTTTGACAAGCAGTTTGTGCGGGACTGGCTGGAAGAACAGCCGTGGAACAAACAGGCTCCCGCGCCGCGCCTGCCTGAAGATATTGCCAGAAAGACGGCGGAAAAGTATCACGAGGCGCTTCGCCTGCTGACGGAGTAGCAAAACGCGTGGTGCCAGACAGGACAGAAATTTATCGTGCTGCGCTTGCCCTTGAGGCGGGACAGCTTGTTGCCTTTCCCACGGAAACGGTTTACGGGCTGGGAGCGGATGCGGAAAATCCGGAAGCCATCGCGGCGATCTATGCCGTAAAGGGGCGTCCATCGGGGCATCCGCTGATTGTCCACCTGGCAGAAGGCGCTGACGTGACTTACTGGGCTGAAGCGATTCCTGATGAAGCGCAAAAGCTGATTCATGCTTTCTGGCCGGGACCGCTGACACTGATTCTGAAGCGAGCCTCTCATATTCCCCCTGCCGTGGCGGGAGGGCAGGATACGATTGGCCTGCGCTGCCCCTCTCACCCTGTTGCCCAGGCGCTTTTGTCTGCGTTCAGGGATGGAAAAGGCGGCGTGGCAGCGCCTTCGGCCAACCTTTTCGGGCATGTGAGTCCGACACTGGCGCAGCATGTGCGTGATGAATTCGGTAATGATTCCCGTCTTGCCGTCGTGCTGGATGGCGGGCAAAGCGATGTCGGCATTGAGTCCACGATACTGGATCTTTCGCGGATTCAGACGCATGGCCCGGTTCTTTTGCGCCCGGGGAAAATCAGTGCGGCAGATATTGCCGGCGTGATCGGGAAGGTGCCTGCCGAGGCGGACAAAGCGGCTCCGCGCGCTTCCGGGACATTGCAGTCACATTATGCGCCGCATACACCGGTCGTGCTGGTGCCGGCAGAAAAGATGGCAGACGTGCTGAAAAGGTTGAAGGACAAGGGCAGGCGCATCGCCGTGATGCATTATTCGCCGCTGCCTGATGTACCTGAAACGTCTTTCTCAGCCAGACGGCTCATGCCATCATCCGTTGAAGCCTATTCACACAATCTTTATGCATCGCTGCGTGCGCTTGATGAGGCAGGCGCCGACATGATTGTAGTGGAAAACACGCCGGGAAATGACGCGTGGGTTGGTGTGAATGACAGGCTGCGCCGGGCAGCGCATGATGCGGGCGGCCTGCTGGAAAAATGGCTTGCCTGACGGTACCTCAGGATGAGAAACAAAAAAACTGCCGGTAATCAACCGGCAGTTTTTGTTTTTCCTGTCTTATATGGGCAGAACGCCGATATTGATTTTGGCTTTTGGTGGAACCTGTGCTTTTTTGACTTTGTAGACAGTTACAGGCATTTCGCTCAGCGCAACGACCTTGGCAGCGACACTGCCGAGAAGCCTGCTGGCCCAGCCGGCCGAACCCTGGGATCCCATGAAAATCAGGTCACAGCCGTTTTCTTCTGCTGTCTGAACGATGCGGCTTGCCGGCATATTGGAAATCTCGATCAGTTTGGTGAAGGTGACGTTGTCCTTTTCCGCTGCTTCACGAAGGGGAAGCATCAGGGCATTGCCTGCTGTCGCAACCAGTTCCTTGTATTCGTCAGCGGAAAGGTTGTTTTTGACCGGAAGATCGGAAAAATCGAAAGCCGGGTTCTGGTTCTCGCGTGCAATGTAAATACAGACGACTTCAGCGCCGATCTGTTTGGCGAGCGTGATTCCTTCCAATGCAGCCTGGTTTGCCAGAGGCGAGCCATCGGTCGGGATAAGGATTTTTTTAAACATGGTTTTCCCCAGAAGAGATGGTGATAATGAATTTTTATCAGCATGAAATGAAACGGCTTTCATTCTGACGTGATTGTTTCTGGGGGTTCATTCTTATGTATTTTGTTGTGCCCGTCAACTTTTAATGCACTGTTTTTGGCAGGGCGCTTCAGGCAGTGCTTTCCGGCCCTTTTGATGAGAAACAGGAAAACATTTGAATCTGTCCTGCGTCAGGCAGGATTTCCGGCTTTGGGGTACAGTAAGAAAAAGGAACTAAAGGAGAGAAATTATGGCTACAGAAGTCGCAACGCTTGGTGGAGGCTGTTTCTGGTGTCTGGAAGCGGTTTTCCAGGAACTGAAAGGAGTGGAGTCCGTTGTGTCCGGCTATTCGGGTGGTCATGTGGAAGATCCGACATACGAAACAATTTCACAGGGGACGACAGGGCATGCGGAAGTCGTGAATGTGACCTTTGATCCGGATGTGATCAGTTATCACGATATTCTTCGGATTTTTTTCATTATTCACGACCCGACAACCCTCAACCGGCAGGGGAATGATGTTGGACCGCAATACCGGTCGGTTATTTTCTATCACACGCCGGAACAGGAGCATGTGGCGCGGGAGGTGATGAACGAAACGGCCATGGTGTGGACAGCTCCCATCGTGACGCAACTGGAAGCATTTACCCGGTTTTATCCGGCTGAAGATTACCACCAGAATTTTTTCAGAGATAATCCTGAGCAGGGTTACTGTATGTTTGTGATTGAGCCGAAGGTTTCACAGTTCAGGCGTTTGTTTTTTCAACGTCTCAAAGGATGAAACGGAATCGCCCGGCGTTATGCCGGGCGATGGTTTCAAGACAGGAAAACCGGATTCAGTTTCCGTACATATAGCTTCTTGACCAGGGAAGCAGGGGATTCATTTTTCCGCTTCGGGTGCAGAGAACCTGAAAGAGCGCGATACGATCAGCCGCAAAGGCGTATGAACAGCCCGCGAGATAAACACGCCAGATGCGATAACGCTTTTCATCGACCATTTTCTTGATGGTTTCCGTATTGTTCTCGAAATTTTCCGCCCACATACCACAGGTGCGTGCATAGTGGTGACGCAGGTTTTCGATATCATGGGATTCCAGCCCGGCAGCCTGCATGGCCTTTAATACCAGCCCGATATGCGGAAGTTCGCCATTGGGAAAGACATACTTCTCGATGAATTCTCCTCCACCGAACGGGGTTTCATTGCTCTCGGGATCACAGGATGTGATGCCGTGATTCATGGCGATACCATCGTCTTCAAGCAGGTCATGCATGATCTTGAAGTAGCTTTCCAGATAGCGCAGGCCGACATGCTCAAACATGCCCACGCTGGTAATGCGACTGAACCTTTCTTTGACATCGCGATAGTCCTGCATGCGGATTTCCACCCGATCCTGAAGTCCTGCTTCCCTGACACGTTCCCTTGCGAGTTCGTACTGGTTTTCTGAGAGAGTGATGCCGACGCATTTTGCACCGAATTTTTCGGCAGCCCGGATGACAAGGCCTCCCCAGCCGCACCCGATGTCAAGGAGGGTATCGCCGGGACGCACCCGTATCTTGGTCAGGATATGATCCAGCTTTTTGGCCTGTGCCGTGGCAAGGTCTTCATCGCCGTTTTCGAAATAGGCGCATGAATAGACCATGCGGGGGTCAAGCCATTGCTGGTAAAACTCGTTTGATACGTCGTAGTGATAGTGAATGGATTCCTTGTCTATTTTGCGGCTGTGGAAACCGCCAAAATATTTCCGGAATTTGGCTGTGCTTTCAGATACGGTATCGTGAAAGCCCATGGCAAGCTTGTTGGCCATGTCAATCATGTCGGTCAGCTTGCCCTCAATATGCAGTTTGCCTTCGACGTAGGCTGTGCCAAGGTTGTCCAGCGATGGCTTGATCAGGTAGTGCAGTGATTCCAGCGCAGGAACACGAATCGTTACTGTTGGCGCATCGCTGCAGAAGTTGTAGGTTTGCCCGTTCCACATTTCGACGCGGAGCGGCAGCGAGGATTCTTTTTTGAAATTGTTAATCCAGTTTTCAAGTTTTTTTTCCCAGAACACAATGCTTCCTCCTTGTAATGGTGTGATCTGAAACAGCAATATTGATCGGTAGCACGTTGTTTCCCAGATTACTCCGGCTGTCTTTTTCGGTTTTTAAGCGATGTCAGCTTTGGTTGAATCAAAGCGGCAATGCTGTTTTTTGAAAGCAGGTATGGTGGTTTTACGGGGGCGGTGTCTTTCCTTTTCTGCATGCGTTGAATTTGAGTTCCTGTCAGCAAACAGGGCCAGTCAGGGGATCATGTTTTCCATAGCAGTGCCAGTGCCCTGAAAAAGGCATCAATGCGTTGTATGGATGTCACGGAGTAGAGAGGGATGCGCAGGCGGTTTCTGGCGGGGCCTTTTTCATGAAAAGAGATTAACCATCCCGGGATGAGGGAAATCATCCTGTGAGGACAACTTTTCAATTCTGGAAACATCGCTCTCATATTCACTTATGA
>JAJDFZ010000017.1 GCA_030269625.1 Oxalobacter sp. OttesenSCG-928-P03
AATTTTCATAGAGTACTTGAGGGCCTTCATCTTATTTCTCTCCCTTATATGTCATCCAATTAACCACTAAATTGTTCATTCAGATACCAGCCCGGCAGCTTAGGTGCTCTATAGAAGAGGCTCAAAGAATGAGCCAAAACATGATATGTTACATCTTCCACGATAGGGGTTTTCAATCGAATTTTTCATATTATTTAAGGATCGGTAGAAACTTCAGACCTTTTGAACCCCAAATAGGGATCTTAACCGGCCTTAAAGGTATTACGGAAAAATTACGGATAACGCACCACAAAGCACCATATTTACAGCATTACATCCGCCCTCCGTGGGCACCAAAAAAACGCAGAAAAATCAAAAAGTCACATAACAAAAGTCGCTTAAAAAGCGGCTTTTTTTGTTTCTGGAAAGCCCCTTCATACCTGGCGTTATCCGCCATTTTCAGGAAAATTTCCAAAAGTCTCTTGCATATACCCGGACAGCCTATCCATAATCTTACAAATGGGAATTGTGCCGGTAGTCGCGAGGCTTTCCGCAAGACTGCCGCCTGCATCGCCCGAAGCATCTTTACCCAACCACCCAAAAACCGGAGAACCGCCATGAACAAACTCAGTGATACTTTCCGCCTTTCCAACGGCTATGAAATACCCTGCATTGGTTTCGGCACATGGCAGATCGCGGATGGGGAAGAAGTCATTTCCTGTGTGGCGCACGCCATACAGAATGGCTATCGCCACATTGATACGGCTTCGATCTACCAGAATGAAAAAGGGGTCGGCGAAGGCATACGGCAATCCGGCGTTGACCGCAAAGAACTGTTCATTACCAGCAAGGTCTGGAACCGTTTCCGGGGATATGAGACGACAAAACAGGCCTTTGAAAAAACACTGGCTGACCTGAAACTGGATTATCTCGACCTGTACCTCATCCATTGGCCGGCATCCAAATCGGCCTTTGCCGACTGGGAGCAAATCAACCTGGATACCTGGCGCGCCCTCACGGAGCTTTACAAGGAGGGCCGGATCAAGTCGATCGGGGTGTCCAATTTCCTGGTTCATCATCTGGATGCATTGATGAAAACGGAAATTCCGCCGATGATCAACCAGATTGAATTCCATCCGGGGCAGATGCAGCAGGAAACGTTCGACTTCTGCCGGAAAAACAATATTCTTGTCGAAGCATGGGGGCCTCTTGGCTCAGGAAAGATGCTCTCCAACCCGCTCCTGGTGGAAATCGCAGCAAAATACAACAAGAGCGTTGCCCAGCTTTGCCTGCGCTGGTGCCTGCAAAACGGGACCGTTCCCTTGCCCAAGTCGGCCACGCCTTCGCGTATCGTGGAAAACGTGGATGTCTTTGATTTTGTCATTTCCGACGAAGACATGAAGCGAATCAACGCTATGCCGTACGTTGGCGGTTCGGGGTTCCATCCGGACGAAGTCAAGTTCTAGGGTGGTTTCACCTGCCCTGAAAAACCATCCGCCAGCAGGGCATTGGCACTTTCGGGCGGCGTCTGGCGCGCCATATAGGTGCGGACATGTTCGGGCATCGATGCAAGCCAGGCTTTTTCCTCGCCCGGCGGCGGATGAACACTGCCGTATTTGACCATGTGGGAGGATTCGACGGGGATAAGGTAAATCCAGATGAAATGTTCATCCATGCCGGTGATTTTGCTCACGCCTTGCATGATACCCAGCATCAGCCTGCCTAACGTTTCATCATCCCTTCCCTTGCGGATGTATCCGACTATCCAGATGTGTTCTTCCTCCGGCAGCCCGCCAACAAATCGCGTGGCACCGGGATTTTCCTGAATGACGACATGCACCAGGTTGGGCGGCGCTCCTGTTGCGGCGCTGTGGTTGGCTGTGATGGCCTGGGCTATTGCCTGTTTTTGCCCGTCAGTCCATCTGTTTGCCTGCAATGAACAGGTATAGGTTGGCATTGGCATTTACCTCACTCGGTTTTTCAAGGGGATTCGTTTCTCCGTGGCCGGTAGCCTCGCTCCCGGCGTCGCGCTTGTTTTGCATTATCCGGCATTTTCCCTTATGCCCACACAAATAAAAAAACCTCCCGTTTGTGGCGGGAGGTTTTCTTCAGCAGGTTGCTGTTACGCCGTCTTGTGGAACGTGCGGTTGATAACGTCGAGCTGCTGTTCGCGCGTCAGACGCGTGAAGTTAACGGCATAACCACTGACGCGGATGGTGAGCTCGGGGTATTTGCCCGGATTCTCCATGGCGTCAATCAACATGTCGCGGTCAAGAACGTTGACGTTGATGTGATAACCGCCTGCAGAGCAGAAGCCGTCAAGACAGTTGGACAAGTTATCAACCTGTTCCTGCGGCAGCTTGCCCAACGCCTGCTGGGTCAGGTTGGCTGTCCAGGAGATGCCATCCTGGCTGTGCTCGTACGGCAACTTGGCAAGTGAGGCACCGGCAGCGATAAAGCCTTTGGTGTCACGGCCGCTGCACGGGTTGGCTCCCGGCGGGAACGGCTCACCTTTCTTGCGGCCGCAAGGCGTATCGCCTGTCTTGTTACCGTAAACAACGTTACTGGTAATCGTGAGCAGCGACTGGGTCGGAACCGCATCACGGTACAGTTTCTGTGAACGCAGCTTGTTCATGAAGTTCTCGGACAGTTTCGCTGCCATCAGGTCAACACGGTCATCGTTGTTACCGAATGTCGGGAACTCGCCTTCAACTTCAAAGGCGACCGCGATTCCTTTTTCGTTGCGGATCGGCTTGACCTTCGCGTATTTGATCGCAGACAGGCTGTCAGCAACGAGGGAAACACCAGCCAGACCGAATGCCATGGTACGGAGAACGTCACGATCATGGAAAGCCATCATCAGGCGCTCGTAGGCATACTTGTCGTGCATGTAGTGAATCGCGTTCATGGCACGAACGTAGGTTTCGCACAGCCAGGTCTCCAGCTTGTCGAATTTGGTGATGACTTCATCGTAGTCGAGGTATTCGCTGGTGATCGGCTCGAAGCCTTCTGCAACTTTTTCACCGGAGAGTTCGTCAACACCGCCGTTGATCGCGTAGAGCAATGCTTTTGCAAGGTTGGCGCGGGCGCCGAAGTACTGCATCTGCTTACCGCTTGCCTGCGGGGAAACGCAGCAGCCGATACAGCAGTCATCACCCCAGGCATTGCGCAGCAAATCGTCGTTCTCAAACTGGACTGCAGAGGTCTGGATCGACATTCTCGCGGCATATTTCTTGAAGCCTTCCGGCAATCTGTCTGTCCACAGGATCGTCAGGTTCGGCTCTGGAGAAGTGCCGAGGTTGTCCAGGGTGTGCAGCAAACGGAAATCGGTCTTGGTAACCATGGAACGGCCATCGTCACACATACCGGCAAACGCGATGGTTACCCAGGTCGGATCGCCACTGAAGAGCGCGTCGAAGTCCAGCGTACGCAAGTAGCGCAGGATACGGCACTTGATAACGAGTTGGTCAATGATTTCCTGTGCTTCGGCTTCGGTAATGCGGCCTTCTTCGAGATCGCGCTGGATGTAGATATCGAGGAACGTGGTAATGCGGCCGATACCGGTAGCGGCACCGTTAGCTTCCTTGGCGGCACAGATAAATCCGAAATAGGTCCATTGCGCAGCTTCAACCGCAGTGGTTGCCGGGCCGGAAATATCAAAGCCATAGCTCTTTGCGTATTCCTTCATTTCCTGCAGCGCATGGATCTGCTCGGAGAGCTCTTCGCGGATACGGATGATATCCTCGCTGAAGGGCTTGCCATCGCTTTCCGCTTTTTCGCGGCGCTTGTCGGCGATCAGGAAATCGGTGCCATAAAGGGCAACACGGCGATAGTCGCCGATGATGCGGCCACGGCCATAGGCATCCGGCAGACCGGTGATAACACCGCTGCGGCGGCAGGCGATGATTTCCGGATCGTAAACATCGAAAACGCCCTGGTTGTGAGTCTTGCGATAGTGCGTGTAGATGTCGTGGATCTTTTCATCAACCGGCGGGAAGCCATATTCTTCCAGGCCCATTTCGATCATGCGCAAACCACCGTTTGGATGGATGGCACGCTTTAACGGGGCATCCGTCTGCAGACCGACACAGATTTCATTTTCCTGGTCAATATAGCCCGGGGAAAATGCCATGATGCTGGAGCCGATATCGGATGCTACGGCAAGAACGCCGCCATTTTCGCGCTCGGCTTTTTGCAGTTCCTGTACAGCTGCCCAGACCTTTTTGGTACGCTCGGTCGGGCCGGCAAGGAAGTCCTCATTGCCAAGGTATTCTGTACGGTTCTGTGCGATAAAGTCACGAACAGCAACGCGGTCGCGCCAGTTGTCGCCCTTGAAGCCGCGCCATGCGTCAAGCGTCGTTGCAGTCGTTTCTGCTTTTTGTGGATTTCTCATTGTCTTCACTCCTTCTTGTCTCTTCGGAAAGCCTGTTCAGGGTTTCCAAAAAAGCACATTTGTTATCTGTTCATCCGGAAACGTGTCCCGGTAATGGGTTGATTAATTGTCGGAGTGCTCGTTGAAGGCCTGTTCTTTGTAATTAACAGGAAAACATGCTGTCGCGCCGGATATCTTCGCAACCCTGTTTTCAAAAGCACACAAAGGTTTGATTTCATTCTACTCCAACTTTATTTTTTTTGCAGGGGACGCATCAAAAATGATTTTTTCGAAAAATATCGTTATTAATCATGCGCTTACAAAACGCCCCGCCTGTTAAAACGCCCAAAAAGCGAAAAGGGAATGAAAAAAATTTCATCAAAAAACAGCAAAAAAATGAAAAAATTGTGTATCATGAAAGGTTTTGCTTAAATTTTGGGCAAAAAACACAAAAAAACGCATCGAAAAAAACAAAAAGTTACAAAAATAAACACAACACAAACACTGATTCCTCTTTCCGGCACTTTTTCTGTTCTTTTCCCTGCCGGAAAATCCCCGCGACAAAAGCGGGTTCTGCCTGCTCCCCGCCATTTCTTTCTGTATACGCCGCCCGCTCCCCGATAAATTCGGGCGCAAAAGAAATATTGTCTTGACGCAATTGTTTCGCTCCATTGATAATGAACTGCAACATATATGTATATGGCCGGTTAATGGCGCTGACGCCTGTAAATATCCGGCCCTGTCTCACACCGGCCTTGCCATGCATGGCCACGGATTTTTCTGATGGAACGATCATGCTGAAAATGCTGACAGCCTATACCCTGGAAACGGACGATACCGATATCGCGGTCTCGGACATCCTGGGGCAGCTCAAACTGGAATCGGCATTGCTCAAAAATGCCGTCGGCAACATTGCCTGTGATGTGGAATTTATTGAAACGGGGGTCGTCAAGGCGCTTTGCGAACAGTTGCCTTTTGATGTGGCAGGTTGCACAACCCTGGCCAGCGCCGTACCCGGTGCGTCCGGGCAGCGGATGCTGACGCTGTCTGTCCTGACAAGTGACGATGTGTCGTTTTCCACGGCGCTTTCGGCGCCGCTTCCGGCCGAAGGCATTGGCCGGCAGGTTGAGGAGGCATACGAGGAAGCGCTCGGCAGGCTCCCGGGCGCGCCTTCGCTTATCCTGGCTTTCACTCCTGTCATGCCGACGGTCAGCGGTGCCGTCATCCTGGAACATCTCAACAGTGTCTGCAACGGCACCCCCATCTTTGGCCCCTTCTCGACAGACTATACCCTTGCTTTCGAGGAAAGCATGACGATATACAACGGGGAGGCGACGAGAAATACGGTTGCCATGATCCTGATGCACGGCGATATCAACCCGCGCTTTTTCGTGTCCGGCAGCGCAGACGGTAATATCCAGAAACAGCCCGCCATTATTACGGAATCTGACGGCTATATCCTGAAAGGCGTCAACGGCATGCTGCTTTCGGATTATATGGATTCACTCGGGCTGAAACCCGACAATAAAAATGCCAAGACCGCCATTACCATCCCGCTCGTGGTCACAGATGAGACGATGGTGCCCCTGACACGGGCCATCTACAGCTTTACCCCGGAAGGCTATGCCGTATGCGGCGGCAGGATGCCGGTCAATGCCACGCTGGCCATCGGCAGGCTGGATTACAGCGCGGTTCTGGAAAAAACAACGGAAACCATGCGCGAACTGCTCGCCGAGGAAAATATCAACGGCATCATCATGTATCCGTGCATGGTGAGAAATATCATGCTCGGCCCGGACACCGATGACGAGATCAGGGCGGTGATGGATATGATCGGCGACCGGGTTCCTTATCACCTGAGCTATGCGGGAGGCGAGATATGCCCGGTGCAGGGCAACGATGACCACCTGATCAACTGTTTCCATAATTTCACCTTCATCGCGTGCGTCTTCTGACCAGACACGTTAAATACGGCAATAACAGGAAAGAGACATGACACCCGAGAGCGCGAAAACACCGGCTGAGGCCACCTCTCCCCTGCAGGATGCGGGACCGGGGGCGTGGCATGCCGAACGCGTGCGGGAGCTGGAAAAGGAAAACCAGCGTCTTACCCGGGAGTTGCGCCGTCTTGAAAGCACGCTGGAAAGAAACAAGGCTGTCGCGCTGACGACACGCAATCTCGATGTTTTCCGCGCGGCAGAACAGCGCAAGCTCGAGCAGCACATGCAGCGCCTGCTCGAAAACAGCCCTGAAATCATCCTTCTTCTGGACAGGGAAGGACGTTTTACCTATTGCACGGATATTTTCCTGAAACTCTTCGATATTCCGCACTTTGACCGTATCAACGGCCGCCATTTTGAAGAGGTTTACCGGACTTTTGTCAGTGACCAGCATGCAAAAGGCGCCCTGCAGCGTTTTGAGGAAGCCCGCTCCCGGCGCGAAACCATCGAATCGGAAATCACGTTTGATACCGGTCATCCGGACGGGCCGCTCCACTACGAAGTTCATGTCACCCCCATCATTCTTCCTTCCGGCGAGTTTGACGGGGCAATCGTGCTGTATCACGATATTACGGAACTGCTGCGTTCCAGGATCATTGCCGAAGAAGCCAACGCGGCAAAGGGGCGCTTTCTTGCTTCCATGAGCCATGAGATCCGCACCCCGATGAATGCCATTATCGGCATGAGCGACCTGATCCGCACCGATAATCTTGATGAACGGCAGCGCGGCTTTTTTGCCGATATCCGGAAAATGTCGCGCGTGCTTTTGCAGATCATTAACGATATCCTGGATTTTTCGAAGATCGAGGCAGGCAAACTCGAAATCCGCCCCGTGCATTTCAACCTGATGACCCTGTGCGACAACATCGCCTCCGTCAACCGCTTTATGGCGGAATCGAAGCGGCTGCATTTTTCCCATTATTTCGGCGAGAATGTCCCGCAGGTGATTTTTGGCGACGACGTGCGAATCCAGCAGGTCATCACCAACCTGCTTTCCAACGCGATCAAATATACCGAAAGCGGCCATGTCCGTTTCGATGTCCAGCGCGTGGAAAAGGATGGCAAGGCCGCCATCGCCTTTACCGTGGCGGATACGGGAGCCGGTATACGGGAAGAGGATTTCCCGAGACTCTTTGGCATGTTCGAACAACTGGGCTTTGAATCCGCCAGAAGACCCGAAGGCACCGGGCTGGGGCTTTCCATCACAAAAAGCCTGCTTGAAATGATGGGCGGCGACATCCACTTTACCAGCACCTATGGGCAGGGCTCCACCTTTACTGCCTCGATTCCGCTGGTGCCGGGAGATCCGGCACTGACAGAAGCCGCCCGGCTTTCTTCTTATGTCATGGCGACTAGTGACGCTCGTATCCTGGTTGTTGATGATAATCCGGTCAATCTCAAGGTCGCTCAGAGTTTCCTGGGGCGGCACAATATCCAGGCCGATACGGCTGAAAGCGGCATGGATGCCATCCGGATGATCCAGGACAATCGCTACGATATCGTGTTCATGGACCACATGATGCCGAAAATGAACGGCATCGAGGCAACCCGCCGTATCCGTATGCTGGACAACGAATGGTGCGCCGAAATCCCCATCATCGCGCTCACGGCCAATGCCATTTCCGGTGCGAAGGAACAGTTTCTGAACGCCGGCATGAGCGATTTTCTTGCCAAGCCGATCGAAGGCAGGCCGCTCAACCAGATTCTCGCAAAATGGCTTCCACCAGCCAAGCAGGCACTTTCTGACGGCATCGCACCGGCGGCATCGGCATATGATGAAAGCTCGGATTACAATGCCGCCATCCTGGACCGGCATGCCGGCCTGAGAAATGCAGCGGACGATCCGGCGCTTTACCAGCAGCTCCTGGACAACTTTGCAATAGGAAAAGGCCATCTCTTTACGCAGATAGCCGATGCAATCGATGCAGACGATACACCGCTGGCCCACCGGCTGGTGCATACGCTCAAAAGCAATGCCGCGCTTATCGGCGCATCCCGGCTGTCACAGGCCGCTTTTGCGATGGAAAAAGCGCTCGCTGACGAAAACCTGCCTTATGCCCGGATGCAGATGAAAACGCTCGACACTGAACTGCGCACGGTTATGAGCCAGCTGGAACAGGTCATATCCGAGCCACACCGTTTTCATGCCGGGCCGGGAGAGCCGGATATCGCGAAAGCCTGCGAACTCATTGAGCGCCTGGCTCCGCTTCTTTCATCCGGCAATACCCGCTGCCTGGAAATGCTGCCCGAAATCAGGGAAATCCTGCTGCCGTTCAGTGATACAGGCAGCATGCTGGTTCGCCAGATCGAGGATTTCGAGTTCAGTCTCGCACTGGAAACGCTCTCTGCCCTGGAAGCCGCCTGTAACGACGTGTAAAGGAACAAGGGGCATGGAAAACCATCAGCAATTCACCATCCTGGTCGTTGACGATGAAAAGACCAACCTGATGGTACTTCACAAAATCCTCTATCCCGAATACAACATCCTGACCGCCACGTCCGGTGAAGAGGCTTTAAGCCGTGCCATAGAACACCGGCCTGACCTTATCCTGCTCGACATTATCCTGCCCGACATCAACGGGTTTGACGTTCTTTTGCAGCTGAAGCAACTCTCCGAGACGCGGAATATCCCTGTCATCATTGTTTCCGGGCTGACGAGCGAAGGCGCGGAAGAAAGGGGCTTTTTCTTCGGCGCGGTCGATTACATCACCAAGCCCTTCAAAAATACGATCGTCAAGGCAAGGGTCCGCACCCACCTGCAAACCGTCCAGCATATCCGCATGATCGAAAAGCTCGGCATGATCGACACACTCACCAATATTCCGAATCGCCGGAGTTTTAACGAGCGTATCGAAATGGAATGGCGGCGCGCTATCCGAAAACAGCTGCCCATTTCCCTTTTGATGCTGGATGTGGATCGCTTCAAGGTGTATAACGATACTTACGGTCACCCGCAGGGGGATACCCTGTTGCGGACCATCACGCAGATTTTTACCGAATCGCTCAACCGCCCCGGCGACATGGCTGCCCGGCTGGGCGGCGAGGAATTTGCCATACTCCTGCCGGACAGCGGCATGGATGCCGCGCTCTCTGTCGCGGAACGCATCCGCCGGGCAATCGAAAAAGCGCGGATTCCCGCCACGACGCCCAACGGCGATATTGAAACCACCACGACCATCAGCATCGGCGCCGTTTCGGTTATTCCCAAAAGCGAGGAAGACCTTCCGGCTTTCATCGCCCGCGCAGATGAATATCTTTATGCGGCGAAAAATTCCGGCAGAAACCGCGTCTGTTCAGAGCCGGATTAACGCGCCGGCAAAGCCGGCCGGGCCGGGTGATTCATGCCGGTCATTCACGAGGGCAGGCATGTTTTGTATTCCTGGGCTAAACTGTATGGGTTAAGTGGCAAACTGCATTCAGTCGAGGAGGAACAACATGTCAAAAAACGCGCTAAAAATCACGATACTGGTTGATAACGAAGCACAGGACGGGCTGGAAAAGGAACACGGCTTTGCCGCCTGGATTGAAGCCGGCGACAGGCGCATTCTTTTTGACACCGGCCATGAAGGCGCCCTGCAGGAAAATGTCGAGAGGCTCGGCATTGATCTGAGCGAAGCCGATACACTGGTCATCAGCCACGGTCACAAGGACCATACCGGCACACTGGACCGCTTTCTTGCCATCAACGACAAGGCCGAACTGTATTTTGCCAACCAGATCGATTCCAAACGCTACTGGTACACCCCCGATCCCAATGAGTATGGCATGCCGCCCGCCTGCCGCGAAGCCTTTGAAGCCCTGCCTCCCGGCCGTGTCCACTCGCTGACGGCACCGCATTACCTGGCTCCCGGCATTGGCATTACCGGACCGGTTTTGCGGTTGACCTCATTTGAAAATACAGGCGGCACTTTTTATTTTGATCCGGACCGTGGCGACGTTGACCCGATTGATGACGACCAGTCCATGTGGTTTGAAACGGATGAGGGACTTGTTGTCCTGGTCGGCTGCTGTCATTCCGGACTTTCGAACACGATTGACTATATCCGCAAGATCTCGGGCATCGACAAGGTCTGCGGCGTAATGGGTGGCATGCACCTTTTGCAGGCCAACGAGGAGCGGCTTGAAAAAACGTTTAACATCATGCGCGACTGGAATGCCCGCTTCCTGATTCCCTGCCACTGCACCGGAATGGAATCCGCCAAAAAAATGGTCACCGCCATTGGCAGCGATGTGGTCAGCCACGGACATGCAGGCATGGTGGTTGAAGCCGGAAATCTTCGCTAGGCGCCACCGAGAAACCCAACACCCGGACATATTCAAAACCCGCCTGAACGTGTATCGTTAGGCGGGTTTGCCGTTTCCCTGAAAGGGACAGAACGCGGTTTCTTTTTACTCTGCATCCCGAAGGAGTATGCTCCCGCCGGACTTCTTCAGGTGAGCTTCAAAAATATCGTAGGCACGGTCAATCAGATCCGCGACGGACAACTGGCCTGCCATTACCTGCAAATCCAGTTTATGCAGCTGTATGGCATAAAGCCGTTCATCCGGACAGCCCAGTTCTTCACAAAAACCCAGGGTTTTTGCATAGAGTCCGGCAAGTGTTTCAGGGGTATGTTTTTGCCAGGGATTTTTTCCGGTGGTTCCATCCCCGCCTGCGAGAAGATCATCCATGACGGCATTCAACTGACGGGCCCTGTCTGCCAGTTTCGCCCGTGACTCGGGGGTTGTTTCCGAAAAATCAGACGGAAGTTCTTCAAGCTGCAAGGCACGGTATTGATCGCGCTTGCCGGCAAGGCGAAGCAGCTTGCCCCGGCGAAGCTTCCAGGCATGCAGCACGGCCCGGTTTTTGAAATCCGCATCACCGGACAAGGCCGGCTCGTTTACGGTTGTGCAGGAAACCACGCCCAGCAGCAAAAAAGGGAGCAGTATCCCATAGCATCGTTTCAGCATAAACCGTCTCCTCTTTGTCATTCCGGGCCCTTGGCGGCCCCTGTCCGCCTGCTTTTCAGCCACCAGTATACGACAGCTTTCCGGCGCGCTCTCTTCTCCGCCTTTCTTCCATCTGGAAGCAGCATGGCCTATTATTAGGGGAACAATGACCCATCAGGAGATATTCATGAAAAAGCACATTGCTCCCGTGCCGCTGGACAAGGCTTCGCGCCTGCTCAATCATGGCCCGGCAACACTGGTTTCTGCCCGTCATGCCGGCACGGATAATGTGATGGCTGTATCCTGGGCATGCATGCTTGACTATGCACCCCCCAAAGTCACCGTCGTGCTGGGTCAGGGCGCAAAGACCCGCGAACTTATCGAAAAGAGCGGTACCTTTGTCCTGCAGATTCCGACGGCAGCACAGCTTCGCCTGACTTATGACGTGGGGCATATCAGTCTTGCCGATGATCCGGAGAAACTGAAAAAGAGCGGGGTAACGCTTTTTGAAATGGACGCTCATGACCTGCCCTTTGTCGCGGGATGCGCTGCCTGGCTGGCATGTAAAGTGATACCGGAGGCGCATAACCAGGAAACCTATGATCTCTTCATGGCTGAAGTGATTGCGGCATGGTCAGATACCCGCGCCTTTAAGGACGGACGCTGGCATTTCGAAAAAGCAGGGTCCGGGTGGCGCAGCCTGCACTATGTGGCAGGCGGCCGTTTTTACGCCATCGGCGAAGCACTGGATACGGCTGAAGGCATGCCGGAATAAGGGAAAGGAAAAAAACATGTCAGGATTTTTCAGGGAACTGAAAGCGGCTTCCGAACCTTACTGGACTGAATCCGCCACACACCGCTTTGTAAAAGAGCTGTGCGCAGGCACCGTGGCGGATGCCGTCATGATCCGCTACCTGATACAGGATCACCGTTTTATCAATAATTTCCTGGTGCTTTTAGGCGCGGCTATGAGCTATGCCGATAAATTCGAATCCCGCATCACCCTGGGCCGTTTCATCGGCATGATTTCCAGCGACGAAAATGACTATTTCATGCGCGCCTTCAAGGCGCTCAATGTGCCGGATGAAGAGCGGCTTGGACAACCGGACAGCGAGCCGACAAAAGGATTAAAGCAGATCATGCTGGATGCGGCACGATCCGGCTCTTACGCAGCCATGATTTCGGTACTGGCCGTTGCGGAAAGCCTTTATCTTGACTGGGGGCAGCGTGCGCCCAAACCCCACCCGGAAAATTTTGTCTATACGGAATGGATCACCCTGCATGACAATGATTATTTTGCAGGCTTCGTGGATTTCCTGCAAAAAGAGCTGGATCGTGTCGGTCCGGCCAGCGCTGAAATCTGCCGGGATTATTTCACCCGGACGGTCCGGCTTGAAAAAGCGTTTTTTGATGATGCCTATGCATAACCTTCAAGGCAGCCTCAACTGACACCGTGCCAAATATGCGCTACCATCATCGGCGACATCCTCTGACAGGAGCCGCTGCCCTTTCTGAAACAGGCAGTCCGGCTTCAGAAGGGATACCGATACTGAAAGCCTTTCCATGACCGCTGTACTGTCCTTTTGCGCTATCTGCCTGCTTCTGCTTGCGGGAAAAGCCCTCCGCTCGGCCGTACCGGTTCTTCAGCGCCTGTACCTGCCTGCATCCGTCATTGGCGGCTTTATCGGACTGATTGTCATCACGACACTCGGTCCCTATCTGTCGCCGGACTGGTTTGCCGCATTCGGCAAACTGCCGGGCTTTCTGATCAATATCGTCTTTGCCGGTCTCTTTCTTGGCGAAGCGACGACACCTCTGAAAAAAATCTGGCGCCTGACTGCGCCCCAATTTTGTTTCGGGCAAATCGTCGCCTGGGGACAATATGTTGTCGGCCTGGGCTTGGTACTCTTTTTTCTTGCCCCGTTTTTCAGTGTACCGGATATCTTTGGCAATCTGATTGAAATCGGTTTTGAAGGCGGACACGGCACCGTGGGAGGGTTGGCTGGCACCTTCCATGAACTCGGCTGGCCAGAGGGGCCTGACCTCGGTTATACCGTTGCCACGACCGGCATGGTTTTCGGCATCATCATCGGCATGATCATGATCAATCTGGCGGTTCGCAGGGGATACGTAAAGGATGTCCGCACTTTTGACGATCAGGATAAACTGGAGCGCCTGGGCGTTTACAGACCGGATGCGCAGCCCGAAGCCGGCAGGCAAACCGTCTATTCCGATTCGATTGACTCACTGGCGCTGCATATTGCCCTTATCGGCATCGCCGTTCTGATTGGCTTCGGCATAAAGGAACTGCTGGTCCTGGGGGAAACCGTCGCGCCGGTATCTGTCAGGAACCTGAAGATCATGCAAAGTCTTCCCCTGTTCCCGCTGTGCATGATCGGCGGCCTTTTGCTCCAGTTCTTCCTGCGCAGGACCCGCCTGGATTTCCTGGCAAATCATGGGCAGATGCAGCGCATTACGGGGGCATCGCTGGATTTCCTCGTCGTTGCGGCTGTCGCGTCCATCCGCCTGGAATTTGTCACAGCCTACTGGCTGCCGCTTTCCATCCTCATGCTGGGCGGCATCATCTGGAATATCTTTACGGTGATCTATATCGGCCCCCGCATTTTTGATGAGGCCTGGTTTGAGCGCGCCATCGCGGAATTCGGCCAGTCAATGGGCGTGACCGCGACCGGGCTCATGCTCCTCAGAACTGTCGATCCCGAAAAAAAGACCGTTGCGGCTGAGGCATTCGGATACAAACAGCTTTTGCATGAGCCGGTCATGGGCGGCGGTATCTGGACATCCCTTGCCGTTCCCCTTGTCATGTACGGCAAGGGCATGATGGTCTGGTTTATCTCTCTGGCTGCCCTTGTCATCGCTCTCTTTTGCTGGCTCAGGTTTTTCCTGACAAGAAAAAACACCGCGCCGTAACCGCGCCATTCGCAGGCCTGATGCAGAAAATCCCTGAAGCAAAAATGTTTCAGGGATTTTTGTCATACAGCGTATTTGTGCCGGATATGCCACTCCGCACTATAATGCCTGCATCCCCCCATACCGGGGCAAATCCGCCTCAAAGGAGCGCACCATGAAAGCAGGCGAACACAAATTCATCACGATTCTTGGCTGGGCCGCAACCACGATGACCGTGGTGATGTACTCCTCCTATATGGACCAGATCCATCTCAACCTGAGCGGACAGAAAGGCTCGGTCATCCTCCCGCTGACAACAACGATCAACTGCATGCTCTGGGCGACATATGGCTGGCTGAAAGCACGGCGCGACTGGCCAATCATTGTCGCCAATGTCCCCGGCATCCTGCTGGGGCTGGTCACCCTTTTCACCGCCTTTTAGGCCGCCTTATTTCTGCTTGTATTTCTCGACGGGACAGTTTTGCTTTGTCCAGGCACCAAAGCCGCCCCTAATATGAGCAACGGGTGACAGCCCCATCATCTGCGCCGTCTGGGTTGCCAGCGCGGAACGCCAGCCGCCGGCGCAATAGAAAACGAAATAATGCGGCTCGGCAAAAATCGGCTTGTGATAGGGGCTTTCGGGATCAATCCAGAACTCAAGCAGTCCGCGCGGACAGTGAAAGGAACCGGCAATGTAACCATCGCGTTCGATCTCACGGATATCACGCAAATCCAGAAACTTGGCCTTGCCTTCCTGGTGAAGGCGCAGCGCTTCTTCAACCTCCAGTGACGTGATGTTTTTTTCTGCTTCTTCAAGCAGCTGTTTGTAACCGACTTTCTTTTTCATGTTTGTTACTTATGTTCGTTATACGTGTTACCGCCACCTTTCATTGTGCCACGAGACCCTCTTTATCCTCAAGTAACATCTTTCTTTGATTCCGGCCCGGATACGGCAATCCGGCAGCAAGTGCCGATCCTGGAAAAGAGATGTGTTTTACCCGGATTGACAGACCATTCCCGGCCACGCAGAAAAGCGTATGAGAACCGTCACTGGCAGTCGCGCGGGATTTGCTGCACAATGACCGTACTCTGCCACACTGAAAGCACATCCATCATGAACAGAAAAAAAAGAAAATGGGCCATTGATCTCAATGCCGCCACCGCAACCAGCAACGATGGCTGGCTCTTTGCTTTTATTGACGCCGAAGATGATGATGCGCTGGAAGTCGAATGTCTCGACCACCCGGACAACCTGACGGAAAAACAGCTGGATGCGGCTGACGCCATTGCCGCCGAGGCAGCCGAAGCTTTCATGGATGCGATGGGGGAAAGCGAAGCCATTACGATTGACAATGACGGAAAGGAAATCCGGCAGACCAGTTTCTGGGATTCCGAGCTGGCACAACACGGTTATGTTTTTGTCAGCCTCAATGAAGGCGCCATCCGCATGCTGCTTCCCCCCTCGGCCGAAGCAGAATATCTGCCGGAAATGAAAACCGGTAAAAGCATGCTGATTGAACCCAGCCAGCAGCACGATGGCAGTCTTGATTTTGTTTTTGAAGACGGAACCGACTCTCCTTTCTGGGTCGTTGTCGATACCAGGCAGATTGATGCGGAAATCCGCCCGGGAAAAAACATCCCCTTTTATGTTTATACCCGGAACGGAAAACAGCTTGAGTTAAAGGCCAGGACCCGTTTCCCGGAACCGGAAAAAAAGAAGAAAAAATAAACAGCGGCTTCTGTGCAACAGCCGGGAAGGTTGTCGGCCCTCTTCCTTACGTGCTACATTTAAAAAGAAATTTTTCCGGAAATTCATTTTCCAGGCTTGCAGTATCTCCCAGGCCCTCCGATATCTCTGAAAGGAGTACAAGCATGAGTGATCTCGAAACCCTGTTGATGCGGGACCGGCTGACCGACAAGGCAGTCGACTTGTGGAAAACCTATCTGACCGGGCAGGATGCCGTCTACGAGCTTTCTCCGGGCACCCTTAACAGTGAATCCTTTTCCGTTCCCGTCACCCAGCCAATGGACAGGGCCACCTGCTACGAAATCGAGGACAAAATCCGGGAAAGCATCCGTGAAGCCATCCGTCGCGGCCAGTCGCGCTGGATCGCTTACTTCAACGTGGATGGAGACGGCCAGGATGTGATGACCCTGAATCTCCGGCTGGGGCATATCACCTGGCGCAGCCTTAATTATTATCCCGTGCCAACCGGACGCTGGCTGGTCACCCGGCTGAGTCTTCGAGAGGTATACCAGGAAGTGGAAAAACTGCTGCACGAAAACGCCCAGTTTTCGCTCGAACAGTAAAGGCATCATCCCTTACCCGGCATGGTAATGCCACACAGACAGGATGGGCGCTATACCCTTTATCGTAACGAAATGCATTCCGCACGCGCGTCTTTTGTGGCGGATCAATAGATGGTGTACGTTCGTCCTGTCTTAGACTGACAGAAGAAAAAAAGGAGGTGACACATGAAAAAATCCGCGCTTTTCCTGATGCTTTCTTCCCTGCTCCTGCTGGGTGCCTGCTGTGCAGACCAGCCTGTCAAAACAGCGTCATCCCGCTCCCCTGTGGATATCCACAACGCCCGCAATGCCCTGGACTATGAAGGAACATACCGTCCCCATGCCCTGATTCCGGCAAACGGACTAAGCGAAATCGAAATCAGGGATCAGAACCGTTACCGCTATATCACCGGGACGGGAGGCAAGGTTACCGGCACCTTCCGCTGGGACGACACCGGCAGCCGCATCATCCTGGAGCATGCTGCTGATACGCCGCTTGTCTTTTTTGTCGGTGAAAATTATCTCAAGCTGCTGAGCGCCGGTCCGCAGGAAGGACTGGTTTTTCAGAAAGAATAGCCCTCGCCCGTATTACCCGGGCACCGTTCAAAAGCCCTGGAAAAGCGATTTTTCAGGGCTTTTTTATCCCTGTAAGAACTTTGCTTCATGCTATATTGCATCTATCAGCCATATTCACGCGTTACCAAAGGAGCGTTTCATGAGTGAGAAGGAGGAAGGAGCACTGCAACCGATCTGGGCTTCCATGCTGGCAACCAGCCTCAAGCAAACACTGGTCCTGAGTTATCTCAACAAAAAATTTCCGGGCTCCATCCAGGCGATGTCGGATGAATTCACCATCATCTCCAAAATGCTCACCGTCCAGCCTGAAGTTGAAGAAGATGTTGCCAAAACGCTTGCCGGCCTCCCAAAAATCAGTGAGGAAAACGATCCTTTCCGTATTATTTCCAACGAGATCATGACGGACACCGTCATCCAGACGCTGATGCTGCGGTATTTCATCAAATCACATCCGGACATGGCGCAGGCCATGCTGGATGATTTCCAGCTTATCCTTGACCAGCTGGACTTGAATGAGGTGGTAAAGGAACGGGTGACCTCCTCGCTATCGGAATTTCTGCCCGGACAATCAGGCTAGGGGCATCTGGCTTCAGCGCCCGCGATCCGACTGTTTGGCCCGGGTATCAAATATTTTATACTTGACAAAAAACCAGTAAAAAGCTGCCCGGGAACCCCTGATACCTCAACTGCCAGCTCCTTTCCGGGTCCTCTTCATTTCTGATGATAACGGGGCAAGCCATGTTTGAGTCAAAACAGCAGTCGCTGTCTGCAAGGCCCTTCATCCTCTGTGCGATCCTGGCATCGCTGGCCTGGATGCTGGCGGCATGGCTTGCCGCTTACAGTTATGTCAGTTTCCAGGCAGCCCGATCCTTTATCGAAACCGAAAAGAAAACCTACAGTGCCATTATCGAGCTACGCTCGGGCATGGAGAAAACCTTCGGCATTCTCCATGCCGTTCCCGGCATCGTCAGCCGCATCACGGAAATGCGGCGCATGCTGAATTACGCCAACGCCCTGCGCGACAGGCATCTCACTTCAAGCGAGGCCCGCCGCGCTATCTATGAGAAAGATCCCTATTTCGCCCCCTCCAGTCACTTCCTTGCCACGACGGTTAATGATCTTGCCGTCATCAGCGCCCTCTGGGTAATGAAAAAAGACGGCATTACGGTTGCCGCAAGCAATGCCGGAGAAAAAAGCAGTTTCGTCGGGGAAGATTTTTCCCGGCGTGAATATTTCAACGCGGCCATGGCCGGCAGGGAGGGGCTTCAGTACGGTGTGGGCTGGACCAGTAAAACAGCAGGGCTTTACTTCTCCGCACCGGTTTTTGATGGAGACCGTATCATCGGCGCAGTCGTTGCCAAAATCGACATGAACTACCTGGATTCCATCATGAAGCAGACCAATGCCTTTCTGATTGATACCCATGGCGTCATCATTACGGCCAGCGACCCGCAATACGAAATGATGATCATGCCGGACGCCACCATCATGTCGATGAGTGAGGAAAACCGGATGGCGCGCTACCGGAGAAAAACCTTTGAGCCGCTTTTAATCTCCGTCTGGAAAGACCAGGTGGAGGCGCCCTTTATCCGGATTGGTGATAATGAAAATCCGTTTTATATCCTTTCAGCCCAATTCCTTGACAGCCAGCTCAAGGTGATGATTGCCATGGAGGCCCCCTTTCTGGGCTCCAAAAATGAAGACCGCATGCTGATCTTTACCGTTCTTCTCATCACCGGATGGCTTGTCATTCTTTTCGCCGCCTCGATCATCTACCAGATCTTTAACGCCCGTCTCGCAAAAGAAAACCGGGAAAGGCAGGACCAACTGGAGCACCTGGCCATGCACGATGTCCTGACCGGTGTCTACCGGCGCGGCATGACAGAAACCCTGATCGAGCGCCGTATCGAATCGGCTTCCCGCAGCGGCTCACGGTTTGCCGTCATGTTTGTCGACCTGGATTTTTTCAAGGATATCAATGACAGCCTCGGTCATGCTGCAGGCGATGAGGTCCTGAAAGAAACGGCAAGACGCCTGCAGAACGCTATCAGAAAATCCGATGACGTGATTCGCTATGGCGGTGATGAATTTGTTGTCGTTTTGAATGACATCGACTCCCCGGATATTGCCGGCCATATTGCCGCTCATATCCTGCAGTCTGTCAGAATGCCCATTTTCGTTGACGGGGAAGAAATGTCCCTTTCCGCCAGTATCGGTATTGCGATTTACCCCGATACCAGCCAGACACCGGAGGCGCTTTTGCGCCATGCAGACACGGCGCTGTACCATGTCAAGGAAAACGGGCGGGCACATTACACTTTTTACAACAAAAACCAGTCCGACGGCTCAAAAACACAACCCATTGAAAATTAATCACTTTTACAAATAACGCCTTCTGTTTCCCATAGAGCGTGCAGACACCGCACTTTTTTTAAGCGGTTTTAATTGCCATCGAGCAACAAAACTGTGCCAGATTCCCGGTTTTTCATTTAAAATAGTCGCATTCCTGTCAGCAACAAAAATTCTGCCATGCCCGTAAGCTGAATCTGTTGCCCAACTGATTTAAACAAAATGCTAAACGACAACGCAGATCAGCTCTCGAACCGGCCGTTCATCATTACATCAGCACTGGTGTCACTGATCTGGCTGATCGCATCGTGGTTTATCGCACACGCCTATGTTGCCTGGCAGACAAACCTGTCTTATACCGCCACGGAAAAAAAGGCACGGGTTGCCATTGGCGAACTGTATGAAGGCCTGCACCGTACCATGAGCCTTCTGCATGCTGTCCCGGGCATCGTCAGCCGTGACGAAAACATGCAGCAGTCGCTGTACGCATTCAACACCAGAGCTGATCTGAACAATTTGTCACGAGACGAAAGGGCGCAGTACCTGCACAAGGTTCCCACCCTGGTCCACGCCAACAAGGAACTGGCGGACGCTGTCAAGGATATCGGTGTTATCAGCGTACTGTGGCTGATGAGAAAAGATGGTCTTGCCATTGCTTCCAGTAATGCCGAAACACCGGAAAGCTTTGTCGGCACCCATTATGGCGACCGGGAATATTTCAAACGCGCCATGCAGGGACATCCCGGGCAACAATATGCCATGGGGCGTCGCACCAACATCCCTGGTCTTTTCTTTTCAGCGCCTGTCCGCTCGGGAAAAGAGGTGCTTGGCGTCACTGCCGGCAAAATTGATCTTTCCTACCTGTATGCCTGGATCAGCCAGACCAATGGCTTTCTGATCGATGAATATGGCGTCATCATCCAGGCAGCCGATCCGGAACTGGAACTGATGGTCATGCCGGGATCCGAGGTTTACAAGCTCTCGGAAAAACAGCGGCACGCCCGGTATCTGCAGACAGAATTCAAGACCCTTGAACTCAAACCCTGGGACAATGACAATGGCGTGGGCTCACCCCTCCACAGGCTGGGCGAGAGCGAGATGCCATATTACGTACTCTCTACTGAACTCAAGGATCACAACCTGAAACTCATGATTGCCGTGGAAAGCCCGGCAATCGGCCAGAAAGCGGCCAAACGCCAGATCCTCTTTATGACACTGGCTGCCGGCGGTATTCTTTTCATCCTCCTGGTCGCTGCCCTGACCTATCACTTCAAGGCATTGCAGCTTGCAAGAAAAGCCCGCGCGAGGCAGGAACTGATCGAGCATCTGGCATCACATGACAGCCTGACGGGCCTTTACAGCCGCTCGCTGACCGACCAGCTCATTACCCAGGGTATCTCGATCGCGTCCAGAAGCGGCACCAAATTCGCGATCATGTTTATCGACGTTGATCTGTTCAAGGATATCAATGACAGCTTTGGCCACGAAATCGGTGATGAAGTGCTGCGTGAACTCGCCAACCGCATCAAGCTGACTGTCAGGAAAACCGATATCGTCATCAGGCATGGCGGTGATGAATTCATCGTTCTGCTCAATGACATCAACGACCCCGAAGACGCTGCCAGCATTGCCGTCAATCTGCAATCCAGCATCCAGCAGCCTTTCCTGATCCAGAACACCTCCATGGTCCTTTCCGCCAGTATCGGTATCGCTATTTATCCGAATGACGGCGAAACGCCATCCCTCCTGTTGCGCCACGCCGATACCGCCCTTTACAACGTCAAGGAAAAAGGCCGCGCGGATTACTCCTTCTACCAGACACAGATGTCCGTCGATCTGGCTGCCCGCAAGACACTTGAAGCTGACATGATCCGCGGTCTGGAAAACAGGGAGTTCTTCCTGGTCTACCAGCCGCAGTACTCTCATATCAAAGGCGGAATCACGGGCTGTGAGGCACTTGTCCGCTGGCGTCACCCCATACGAGGTATCGTTCCGCCAATCGAATTCATTCCGACAGCCGAGCGTTCCGGTTTTATCAGCCAGTTGGGAGAGTGGGTCTTAAATGAAGCCTGCCGCCAGACTAACGAATGGCGCAATGCCCTCGGTGCGGAAATCCCTGTTTCAGTCAATCTTTCCACCGTCCAGTTCCAGCGATCGGATCTCCTTGACATTGTCCGCCGCGTGGTCAAACAGCATAAAGTCGCTCACGGGGCTCTCGAACTCGAAGTGACGGAATCCGTCCTGATGTCGGATACAGAACGCACATTCGGCATCATGCAGGAAATGAAATCACTGGGCATCCGTATCAGTATTGATGATTTCGGCACCGGATACTCCAGCCTGGCCTACCTCAAAAAATTCGACGCCGACGTGCTGAAAATCGACCGCACCTTTGTCAGTGACATGGAAAACAACACGAATGATCGCGCCATCATCAGCGCGGTCATCAGCATGGCCCAAAGCCTGGATTACCACGTGATTGCCGAAGGCGTTGAAACCCGCGAGCAATACGATCTGCTGATGGAAATGGGCTGTTATGCCATCCAGGGTTACTGGTTCAGCAAACCGCTTCCGGCGGAGGAATTTGCCAAATTCTACGTGGAAAACCAGAATAGAATGGCCGAGCAGTTCCTCTGAGTCACCTGTTTTTTCCGCACTTTCCCTCCATTTTGGACCGGATGGCGGCGTGACATGCCAAATATTGTCTTTTTTTTACAACAAACCCTTCAAATAACAATCGTTCTCATTTACAATCTCATGCAATTACTGGCAGAAATCAATTCTTGGCAATATCCACTGCCAAGAATACATGGTGTTACCTGTAGCCATAAAAAAAGAGTTATTTTTAAAACCCGTTTTTTAACCAACCAAACAACTGGAATTTTATGAAAAAGAAATTACTGGCCCTGGCCGTGCTGGGAGCAGCAGCATCAATGGCCCAGGCACAAAGCAATGTTCAGATTTACGGTACCGTTGATACCGGTTATATCAAGGAAAGCGGCACGGATCTCCGTATGGGTGAAAATGCGACCAACCTGATCGGTTTTCGCGGTTTTGAAGACCTGGGTGGCGGTCTGAAAGCGACCTTTGAACTGGAAAAACATTTCAGCCTGCAGGACGGTTCATCCCTGGATACCTACATGGGTGACCGCCTGAAGGGGCAGGAAAACGCCGAGTGGCTTGGCGCTGCCAACCTGGGCCTTGAAGGCGACTGGGGCAAGGTTCGCTTTGGCCGCATTTCCGAAATTTCATACGAATATTTCTGGACCCTGGATCCGTTCGAGCAGGGCACGACCGGTGCCTCACTGGCGCTTTATAACAGAACCCACTCCGAGCAACTCAGCAATACCTTCCGTTACGATAGCCCGGAATGGAGCGGCCTTGGCTTTTCCGCCAGCTTTACCCTGTCAGAAGATGATCGTGATCTTACCCGTGGCGAGGACAGGACCAACTACGGTTTTGGCGGCAGCATTCACTATGACAACGGTCCGCTGGTCCTGATGGTCAACTACAACCGTCTAGCAGATTCAAATGATTCCTGGGTATGGAACATCGGTGGCGGTTATGAGTTCGGTCCGGCGCGAGTTACGGTTGGCTACCAGTCCAGTAAATTCAAAAAACAGAAAGATTCTCTCATCGCGGAGGATCAGGATTTCTTTGGCAGCATGGACCAGGAAGAGTGGCTGGCCGGCCTCACCTGGGACATCGGCCCAGGCCAGTTCAAGTTATCCTATAACCGTGCCAGCATTGATAACTTCAAGTACGGCAAGGATGGCGATGTCAACAAGTATGCCATGGGCTATACCTACAACCTGTCCAAGCGCACCTCAATTTATGGTGTGGTTTCCTACACGGACAGTGACAACGAGCATGTTGGCAGCGTCTACAACAACAATGAGACAGCCAGAGAATCCGTCACCGGCTTTCAGCTTGGCATGACGCACAACTTCTAAAAAGGGTTTGAGAGAGGGTGTTATCACCCTGGGGGGACTGTGAGGGGCAGTCCCCCTTTTTCTTGTCGACGGATCATGGCCGCCCGGCTTATAATGCCTCTTCAACGCGGGCGTAGCTCAATGGCAGAGCAGAAGCTTCCCAAGCTTACGACGAGGGTTCGATTCCCTTCGCCCGCTCCACAGCCTGCTTTATCCCGCTTCCCCAATATCTGTCTTTCCGGCGGCAGATCATGCCGCGCAGGCTGGCAGCCCCGTGCGCAGAAACCCCTTTTCCAGAAAAACATCTCTGCTGCAGATACCCGCTGATCACAACAATTCGCCTTCTGATGGCGTTAGCAGGCATAATAATGGTTTTGTCAGCCTGGTTGATTTCATGACTGAAAAAACTGCAGAAAACAAAAAAGGCAAACCGCTTTTCTACGACCCGACAGAACAACGCATTCGCAGCTTTATCACGCGAGCAGGGAGACTCTCTGCGGCACAGGAACGGGCTATTCACGAGCTGGGACCGCAGTATTGCATTCCTTTTGAAAAAAAACCGCTCGACTTCATGGAAACTTTTGACCGGGTGGGAGAAACCATCCTGGAAATCGGTTTCGGGATGGGAGAAACAACCGCACAGATTGCGGAATCCATGCCGGAGAAGAATTTTCTCGGCGTCGAGGTACATACACCGGGAGTTGGCAGTCTCTTAAAGCTGGTGGATGACCGTCTCCTGAATAATATCCGCATCATCCAGCATGACGCTGTCGAAGTCATCTCTCACATGATCCCGAAAGGATCACTTGACGGGGTTCATATTTTCTTTCCCGACCCCTGGCACAAGGCCCGTCATAACAAGCGCCGCCTGATCCAGCCGCCTTTTGTGCAGCTTCTGACCACCCGGCTCAAATCCGGCGGCTACATCCACTGCGCAACCGACTGGGAACCCTATGCCGTGCAGATGCTGGAAGTCCTGGATGGGGAACCCTTCCTGGAAAATACGGCCGCAGATTATGCGCCGCGGCCGTCCTACCGGCCGGAAACCAAATTTGAAAAACGCGGAAGGCGGCTCGGGCACGGTGTCTGGGACCTGGTTTTCAAAAACCGGTAACGGTTGTCCCTGCGCAATCAGGTCGGATCATCCTCAATCACCTGCAGCACAATCTTGCCGATATGATTGCTGGACTCCATCAGTTCATGTGCCTGCATGACCCGCTCCAGCGGAAAGATGCGGTCAACGACAGCCTGGACCTGACCTGACTCCAGAAGCGGCCAGACATGTTCACGCAGGCTTTGTGCGACCTGCCCCTTGAATTCGACCGAACGGGGGCGTAATGTGGAACCGGTCACAGTCAGGCGCTTGTGCAAAAGCTGTCCGAAATCGATCGTGCCCTTTCGTCCGCCAAGATGGGCAATCATGACCAGCCTGCCATCCTCAGCCATGCAATCCAGCTCACGCTGGATATACATTGCCCCCATGATATCCAGGATGACATCCACCCCTTTGCCACCGGTCTCTCTTTTGATGATCTCGACAAAATCCTCGGTCATATAATTAATGCCCCGGGCGGCGCCAAGACTTTCGCAGGCCTGGCATTTCTCGGGCGTGCGCGCAGTCGCAAAAACGCGATGACCGCGGGCCGTTGCGATCTGGATCGCCGCCACGCCGATTCCGGACGTGCCGCCCTGCACCAGGAGTGTTTCGCCCGGCTTGATGGCTGCCCGGTCAAAGATATTGCTCCATACCGTGAAAAACGTCTCCGGCAGGGATGCCGCCTCAACAAAACTCAGTCCGTCGGGAACAGGAAGGCATTGCGGTATCGGCGCTGTGCAGTATTCGGCATAGCCGCCTCCCTGCAGCAGGGCGCATACCCTGTCTCCCATTTTGAATCCACTGCCTTCGAGCTCCCCTCCGGCAATCACGCCAGCCACCTCAAGCCCCGGAATCTCGGAAGCGCCTGTCGGCGCATGATAGCGTCCCCGCCGCTGGAGGACATCCGGGCGGTTGATCCCCGCAGCATGAACACGGATCAGCATCTCTCCCGAACGGGGAATGGGAACCGGCAAATCAATCATCTGCAGCTGACCGGTATCACCAACACCACCGGACTGTATGATTTCAATGGCTTTCATGAAACAACCCTCTCAATGACTTAACAACCCTGCCTCATATGATAATCCTGTACCGGGAAAAAATCAGGGTAAAAAATAAAAAACCTCCTGCCGGAAAAGCAGGAGGTTTGGGGAAATTCCCTGTGCCTTGCCAGTATCAGGCCCGGCATAATGGAAATTACTCGGCAGGAGCCGGCTCTTCAGCAGCAGCCTTCATCGACAGCTTGATGCGGCCGCGATCATCTGTTTCCAGCACCTTCACGCGAACCTGCTGGCCCTCCTGCAGGTAATCTGTCACCGCATTGACACGCTCGGCAGCGATCTGGCTGATATGGAGCAGACCGTCACGACCTGGCAGAACCTGGACGATCGCGCCAAAATCAAGCAGTTTCAGAACCGTGCCATCATAGATCTTGCCGATTTCCACTGACGCGGTCAGTTCCTCGATACGGCGTTTGGCTTCCTCACCGGCCGAAGCATCCACCGAAGCAATGGTCACCACGCCATCATCGCTGATATCGATCTGGGTACCGGTTTCCTCCGTAAGGGCACGGATAACAGCGCCGCCCTTGCCGATAACATCGCGGATTTTTTCCGGATTGATCTTGATCGTAATCAGGCGTGGCGCAAAGTCGGAAAGCTCTGTCTTGAATTCCGGCATCGCTTCCTGCATCCTGCCCAGGATATGCATGCGGCCATCCTTGGCCTGTGCCAGTGCCACCTGCATAATTTCCTTGGTGATCCCCTGGATCTTGATGTCCATCTGCAGCGCGGTAATACCATCGGCAGTACCGGCCACCTTGAAGTCCATATCACCCAGGTGATCCTCGTCACCCAGAATATCCGTCAGAACAGCAAACTTGCCGCCTTCCTTGATCAGGCCCATGGCAATACCGGCCACATGCTTTTTGATCGGCACTCCGGCATCCATCAGCGCCAGGCTGCCCCCGCAAACCGATGCCATGGAAGAGGATCCATTGGATTCGGTAATCTCGGAAACCAGGCGGATGGAGTAGCTGAACTCATCCTGGGAAGGCAGCACCGATGCCAGACCGCGCTTGGCCAGACGGCCATGGCCGATTTCACGGCGTTTCGGGCTGCCGACACGGCCGGTTTCGCCTGTTGCAAACGGCGGCATGTTGTAGTGCATCATGAAAGCATCGCTGTATTCACCCATCAGCGCGTCGATTTTCTGGTTGTCGCGCGCGGTTCCCAGTGTGGCAACGACCAGTGCCTGGGTTTCACCACGGGTAAAGAGCGCAGAACCGTGCGTTCTTGGCAGAACGCTGGTCCGGATTTCGATAGGACGCACCGTCCGGGTATCGCGACCATCAATACGCGGCTCGCCATCCAGAATCTGGGAACGGACAATTTTGGCTTCCAGGTCAAAAAGGATATTGCCGACTTCGGTTGAATCCGGCGCATCTTCGCCTCTTGCCGCCGCTTCGGCTGCCAGCGCGACATTCACGGCTTCGGTTGCCTGGCGCAGCTTGCTGGTGCGTGCCTGTTTCTGGCGAATCTGATATGCATCGCGCAAGAGCGGCTCGGCAATCCGGGTGACTTCTGCAACCAGCGTTTCCTTGCTGGCTGGCGGCTCCCATTCCACTTCCGGCTTGCCGCCATCGCGAACCAGTTCATCAATCGCGTCAATTACCGCTCTCATCTGTTCGTGACCATAAACCACACCACCCAGCATGATTTCCTCGGACAATTCCTGCGCATCGGATTCCACCATCAGCACAGCCTGTTCAGTGCCAGCCACCACCAGGTCCATCTTGGATACGGCGAGTTGCGACGAAGTCGGGTTCAGGACGTACTGGCCATCAATATATCCCACACGTGCCGCGCCAAGCGGGCCGTTGAAGGGGATGCCGGAAACGCACAGCGCAGCCGAAGACGCAATCATGGCCGGAATATCCGGATCGATTTCCGGATTGACGGACAGAACGTGAATGATCACCTGCACTTCATTGACATAGCCCTCGGGGAAAAGCGGGCGGATCGGACGGTCAATCAGGCGGGATGTCAGGGTTTCCTTTTCTGAAGGACGGCCTTCACGTTTGAAAAAGCCGCCCGGGATACGACCGGCAGCATAACTTTTTTCGATGTAATCCACCGTCAGCGGGAAAAAATCCTGCCCGGGACGGGCATTTTCCTGTGCAACAACCGTCGCCAGTACAACCGTATCATCCATGGATACCAGAACAGCGCCTGAAGACTGGCGTGCAATTTCACCCGTTTCAAGTGTTACCGTATGCTGGCCATACTGGAAGGTTTTGCTCACTTTGTTAAACATTGTATTCCTTTCAAATTTACCGGCAGGATTCCAGGCGCTGCCGTTCACCTCATTTTCGAAAACCGGAAAAACAATCACCGGTCTTCCTCTCTTGCGGTCTACTTTACGACCTTTTCACAACAAACCAACAATGACATGACACCATAACGAAATGCCCGCGACAGAAACCTGACGCAGGCATTAAACAATAAGCTACAACCGGATGAACCGTATCCGCAATTATTTACGCAATCCAAGCTTGCCAATCAGTTCACGATAGCGGTTAACGTCTTTTTTACGCAGATAGTTCAAAAGATCCCTGCGACGGTTTACCATCATGAGAAGACCGCGACGGGAATGATGATCTTTTTTGTGCGCCCTGAAATGATTCTGGAGATCATTGATACGTGCTGTCAGGAGAGCCACCTGCACTTCCGGAGAACCTGTGTCATTCTGGCTGCGGGCATTTTCCGCCACAATAGCAGCCTTGCTTTCTTTTGCCAAAGCCATAATACTAACCTTTCACATGCGACATCAGGAGTCGGAACCCCTTCGATGCCGTGATATTACAAATAATACAAACAAAAAACTGGCCAAAAAACAGCCAATAGAGCAGTATAGATGAAAAACTGATTCTATACAAATATCCCTTCACAAAATTTGATAAATTTTGGGGGAATCACTGCCAAGGAGAACAGGATGAAACGTTTTGCCGCTTTT
>JAJDFZ010000018.1 GCA_030269625.1 Oxalobacter sp. OttesenSCG-928-P03
GCCGCAGCAATAAGAGCAGAGGAAGCCGCTTCGCTTATTCCAGAGGGTCCAGCAGGTCCAGCAGGGCCTATGGGTCCAGAGGGTCCGCAGGGTATTCCTGGACCGCAGGGAGAACAGGGCATTCAGGGAATACAGGGAGATCAGGGAATACAAGGCCCGGAAGGTCCGCAGGGTATTCAAGGCGTTGCCGGAGCAGACGGAGCTGAAGGTCCAACAGGACCACAAGGTGAGCAGGGTCCGCAAGGAGAAAAGGGAGACAAGGGAGATACGGGAGAGCAGGGCGAACAAGGCCCTAAGGGTGCTACCGGCGATGTTCCAAGAATAGATGTGATTGATTGCGGTCACGCGCCAGAAACGCAGATAACCATTATTGACGCTGGAAATGCGTTTACTTAATAGGAGTACAAAATGCCAACATATAAAATTCAGTTTCGCCGTGATACGGAGGAAAATTGGACGACAGAGAACCCTGTTCTTTTAGCCGGTGAAGCTGGTTATATCTATGACGAAAATGGCTCTTATGTCGCTCAAAAACTTGGTGACGGTATAACACCTTTTAACGATCTTCCAGCAGTCAGCGGAGTTCCAGGACCGCAAGGACTGAAGGGCGACAAGGGCGATAAGGGAGACAAGGGTGACGATGGCGCACAAGGACCAGTAGGCGCAACTGGACCGCAAGGGCTTCAGGGGCCAAAAGGCGATCAAGGCGAACAAGGCATTCAGGGTCCGCAAGGCAATATTGGCGCAACAGGCCCCCAGGGTGACACCGGACCACAAGGCATTCAAGGTGAGCAGGGGCCTCAAGGACCGCAAGGTGAAACAGGCCCACAAGGAACCACAGGCGCGAAAGGTGACAAAGGCGATAAAGGTGATGCGGGAGATATTCTTGCATATACCGCCACAGCCGGTGGAACAGCAGATGCTATTACTGCCACGTTTGGCATTGAGGTATCTGAGCCGCCATCCGATCATACAATTTTCTACGTCCGGGCTATAGGCGCTAACACAACAACCACTCCGGGATTCAAGCCCGGCAATGCGACTGCCCGTGTATTGGTAAGACCTGACGGTTCCGCGCTTCGTACAGGTGATATTCCTGGCGAAGATTTTGAAATGATGATTCAGTACAACGGAGACTATAATCGCTTTGTGCTGATGAATCCTCAGACTTCAGATGGCGTCACAGTCGGCACAATCAAACGCTCTCCGGTGCTTGAGGACGGCAATCTTGCGCTATCGCTTGACACAATGACATACGCATCGCTGTCCGTATATCCCGGATTGGCTGATATGTGGGTCGGAGAGGACAAGAACGACACAGCTGAGTGTTTCTACCGCTGTAACGTAGACGGTACGGTACGGTCTAACGATGGGCAATACATTGCGCTGCCGTCTGAATTGCAGTGGGAAGGGCGGTATGTTGTTGATGTTATCAGCAATTCTGTTGGGACAGCCAGATTGTGGAATGATAGGTATTGTGAGCAATTTGGGTTAATGCCATCAAGCGGCAGCGAAGGCTCGTTGGCAATAGCCCTCCCGGTGAAAATGCGTGATACGTCATATACTGCGCACCGAAACTCTGGCAACTCGACAACAGGTACAACTGGTACGAGCACAATGTCAGCGCACTCAAAAACCGTTGACGGATTTTCTACATGGTTTCAGCCAACTTTGTACCCGAATGCAAGTTGGTATGTTGCTGGCTACGCAGCCGAACTCCCGAAACGCAACAGCATCCTGCAAATCAAAGCCTTCGGCGCACCAGTCAATCAAGGCACCATCGACATTACCGAACTGGCGAATCAGCTTCAGGAAGCACTGGCAAGCATGTCCGTGTCTACGGTGATTGATGCTGGTACTGTAGGGACTAGTCAGCGGCTGGTGTTTGATAATCCGTATGAGGGTTATTACGTTGATTGTAGGGCAGAAATTCAGCATGGCGGAAAATGGGGTATTACTGGTTGGATATATACAAGTTCTCAAGGGTACGGAACAAACGCAGGTCAATTACTTCCAGACGATAAAATCGTTTTGCAAACAGGCAATTCACAGGTAATGCATGCTCCGGCTGATCAGAGCGGTAATATATTCGGAAGTTCGGTTGCAGTAGCGATGCCAGCCCCCTGCCGCATCATCGTAACCCGCCTCGGCAAGATTAATCCATGATGCTCGGTAAATTCCTGTGGTATCTGCTGCTGGACACAGTAGTTATGATTACGGGGCTTATCCTAGCTCCGATCATATCGCTATTTGTAGATCGCAAAGGCAATCTACCCGGATGGCTGTACTGGTTCCAGACGCCCGACAGCAATATGTGGGGCGATCCCGGTGACGCAGGATTTTACGAAGATCACGTAGACGATTCGTGTTGGTGGACGGCGACTTTATGGCAGTGGCGCAACACCACACAGGGCTTTTCGACATTCGTTTTGGGGCTGGACGAAACAGGTCTGACCATTATCGAAATACCTTCAGGGCGCGGCTACTGGAAGTCTGCTGTCAAAGACGACAAGCAAGTAGGCTTCGAGTGGAAAATCGACCTGAAATATCCGTTTATTGAAAAGCGGTTTGTTATCCGCATGGGCTGGAAATTCGGGTGGGACGAAAGATTTCCTGCGCAGTTTGCTGGTATTTCGATTCGCCCCTGGCAATCAATGTGAGGTGTAAGTGGCCGAGATTATTGCACTGATTATTCTGTGCCTGGTGCCGGTTGTCGCTGGCGCCGGAGAAACCGAGTTCCACGAAGTCTATTCCATGTGGACGATATTTTGGGTTTCAGCGTGGTCTATCTGCGGGTTCATTGTTTCCTACGCTGCGAGACTGGGCCGGGGCGAAATCAAGCGGATCAAGCTAATGGAATTTGTTGGCGAAATGGTAACAGCAGGATTTGCAGGGTGGATCACATTCATTCTTGGCCGGAAGTCTGGTTTGGACATTGACATTGTGTACGGCATGGCGGGTGTTGCGGGACATATGGGAACGCGAACCATGTTCTTTTTGGAAAAGTTTGTGCAGCGGTTCTTTGACTTCCTGGCTTACAAACTGCTGCCCAGGAAAGACGTAGAAGAATACAACGAACTATTTAACGGTGACGAAGATGGCACAGATACTGAAAGTGGCAGCGCTGCAAAAAGCCCTTCCGATAATCAAGGAGTTTGAGGGCTGCCGGTTAAAGGCATACAAATGCCCTGCTGGTGTCTGGACTATCGGGTACGGCGAAACGCTTGGTGTGAAAGAAGGTGACGTATGGACGCAGGAACGAGCAGACAAGATGCTTAAATCACGTGTGCTTGAGTTCATGGACGGTGTGTTGAAAGCATGTCCGGGACTTGATCTTGATTACCGGCTGGCTGCTTGTACGTCACTGGCGTACAACATTGGACTTGGTGGCTTTGCCAGATCAAGCGTCTGCCGGAATATCAACAAAGGCGCATGGATGGCTGCGGCTGATGCTTTCCTGTTGTGGAATCAGTCCAATGGAAAGGTTTTGCCAGGCCTGACACGGCGCAGGAAAGCCGAGCGCAAATTGTTCTTGGGCGAATGATGAACCTGAAACTGGTCATTTGCATAGCCGCCATTATCGCCGCTGTAGGCGCTTATTTTCTTGGACGGTCTGATGGTCGTGAGCTTGAAAGATCGAGCGCCAGAGAAAAGGCGCTTGAGCATGTTGCCGATGTTCGAGCAGAAGATAAACGCCGTTTGGATGCACAGGAGAAGATTGCCAATGAAGCAAAAGAACAACGTGACAAAGCCCTTGCTGATGCTCGCGCTGCCAATGCTGTGTCTGACCGGCTGCGAAACAGTGTCGCCAGTCTCACAGCACGAATCAATAATTCCACCGCTTCAGGCGATTGCCAGGCAGCCATTACAACCGGACTTCTGTTTGCCGACCTGTTCCGCAGGGCTGACGAAAGAGCGGGAGAGCTGGCTGAATATGCTGACCGAGCAAGAATAGCAGGACAGGCGTGCGAGTCGGCTTACGATTCGCTGCGCTAATTTCAAGTTGCCGTCGCAGATTAAAATTAGCTGGCGGCCTGTTTCAGGTTTGTGTCTCAAAATCGGCCTGATCCTGCACACAACGGGATTTGTGGCTGGTGGGCAAACAAAAACCCCGCCGAAGCGGGGCATTGGGATAAGCTAGTTTTTTTGCGATATCCTATTGAGCATTGCTGTTTTCGCTGCCATTATTGGCGCTCTGTTGTGGCTGGATTCCTCCAAACCCCCACCCATATGGAGCACTACCTCCCATTCTTGATATTGGAGGAATAAATTTTGCAAGATCATCGCTAATAACAAGCTTGGGAGGATTTTCCTTCTTTGTTTTTTTCTTCTTTACATTTGTATTTTTTGTCATAACTGGATCCTATCTTATGTTTCCAACCCAACTATCATCAAATGACTCCAACACTTTCGTTGCTGGCATGTAGTTAGTAAGATGGTGTAGCTTGATATACAAGTTCCACACAAGTTTCCACAGAGCGGACTTATTGTCCTCTGTTCGCACATTAAGCCCACATTTTCTTACTGCATCATGAAAAAGTGGGCGCCCATGGTTGATGGTTTCATTTGGGTCTGTTAAAGGTCTTATTTTCTCTCTGATGTTTTTTTCTGATAATTTTTTAAGCGTACCTTTTTTCAAAAGATTGACGGCGATATTTTCAGAAAGGCTTTGCGCTGACCTGATATTTTGAATGTCTCTAGCATCATATCTTCCAAGTTGTTGTAAATACGGATCCGATCTTCCAGCCGTTTCGTTTGCCATCTTAAGCAACTCCTCGTAGCTGGTAATGATTTCGTGGGCAGCTTGGTATTTAAGAGGGTTCCCGCGCTCATCGCGAATAAGTATTTGCGGATCTATAGGCCCTAGCTCTGAAGTTTTGCTCATGATTATTTCATCTGCCCCAAGGCAAACCATTGTTGCTGCTGATTTTGCCATCTTGGGGACAATGACACTAAACCCACCTGGGCTGTAGCTACGACATATATTGACAATGCGCTCTGCCGCCAATCCATCTCCACCTGGACAATTTAAAATTAAAATTAGCTTTTTCCCATCTAAAGGAGTGTTCATTAGAACTTCCTCTAGCATAACAGCGTCGGAGTCATCCAAAATTACAGGATGAACAAAGGACGTAAAGAACGAAACAACTTTTACGTTTCCGGGTGCTTGATTTTCTATTGCCTCATATATCGGCTTCCTAAGAGAGTGCCCCTGGTTAACTTCTTCCAAAAGTCTTTTATATGGCGATTCTCCAGTATTCATAATTATTCCTATAACACATTGGCGCAAACTAATGCTAGTTGCAAAGAATGATAGCAGACTCTATTTTCAGAGTATGCCACAATAAAGCCAATTGAATAGCCTTAATTTCTTGCTTGCTGATACTAATCACCAATCGCTCAACAAGTCCCCCCATCGACACATCCCGGAAACGTGTTCCCGAAATGCCATATCAGCAACATAACATTTAGTGATAAAATGCCGGGGCAGTGTCAAGATGCAAAGGAAACAAATCAGTGGGAAGAGCCGGTCAGATGATCGGCTTTTTCTTTACCTGTGCAAATCCTTTGCTCTGACCTGAACGTACCTGAAAAGCATCTTGACGTCCTGGTGTCCAGAAACAAGCCTTACCTGCTCGATCCTGTAGCCCTGCTCGAACAGTCTTGATATGCCTTCGTGACGCAGGTCATGGAATCGCAAATCTTCTATTTTCAGTTTGTTGCAGGCCCTCGGGAATATGCTGCTGAAAGTTTTTGTGCCATACGGGAAAATCCTGTCAGACACTCTTGGCTGCCTCATCACAATATCAAACGCCTTTCCAAGCAGCGGAACTTCCTGATCATTCCCTTCTTTTTTCTGCGGGTGCTTCCGGCTGCGGATAAGGATTGTTTTATCTTTCTCGTTCAGGTCAGACCATAGCAGCCCGGTTATCTCACTGGCCCTCATCGCTGTCTCAATGGCGAACTGAATAATATCGCCCATCGGTATTATTCGTCTTGGCTTGCTGTCAAAGTAGTGGATCAGGGCGTCTATTTCTTCCTGTGTGGGCCTTCTGTCTCTTTCTGTTGATTTGAGGTTGACGCCCATGTATCGCAGGTTTTGGCGGACGGACTGAACCGGATCAATCGAAACCGGCATTTTCCAAAGCTGCTTTGCTGTTTTTAGTATGGTGGAAATGTATGTCAGATCAATCGAAACAGTAACGCCACCAGCACCAGCCTTCAGCCTTTTGTCGGCATAGGCCATGATCGCTTGTTCTGTCAGCTCATTCAGGCTCAGGTCGCCAAGATTGGTTTTCAGCATTCGCAAAACATCCACCTTGCTTTTGCCAAACTTCTTTATCGCGCCTATTTCTTCCGTGTACCTGTCGATCAATTCGGAGAATAGCCATTCAGATGCACTTCTGGTATCCTGAAACCGCTTTGCATCAATTTCAGCCTCAATGCCTCTGGCCCATTCGACAGCCTGCGATTTCTTCGGAAATGATTTTGAAATTGATCTGTGACCCTTTCGCCGGACTTGAGCGAACCAGGAATCACCCCGTTTTGTAATGGATGCCATGATGCAGATTGATGCAATTTTGATGTAATGACTCAACAAAATAGCACAAAAACCTGCAAAAAAGCGCAAAAAATTACATCAATTTTCCCCCTATGAGCAGCCAAAAAAACGTAGCAAAATCAAGCAAATACAAGCCGCGCAAAATCTGCACAGCCCCGATGCTGGATTGGTCTGACCGGCATTGCCGTCTCTTTCACCGCCAGATCACCCGGCATACCTGGCTTTATACGGAAATGGTAACGACGGGCGCTCTTATTCACGGCGATGTTCATCGCCATCTTGATTTCAACGAGGAAGAGCACCCGGTTGCGCTGCAACTGGGCGGTAGTGAACCGCTTGACCTGGCGCATTGTGCGAAGCTGGGTGAAAAGTGGGGCTACGACGAGATCAACCTCAATTGCGGCTGCCCCTCCGAACGCGTCCAGAAGGGGGCTTTTGGCGCCTGCCTGATGAGAGAGACGCCGCTGGTGTCTGACTGTGTCAAGGCGATGCAGGATGCGGTTTCCATCGATGTGACGGTCAAGCATCGCATTGGTATTGACCATATCGATTCGTATGATTTCGTCCGGGATTTTATTGGCGATATTGCCCGGACCGGTTGCCGCATCTTCATTGTGCATGCCAGAAATGCCATTCTCAAGGGGTTGAGTCCGAAGGAAAACCGGGAAATACCGCCGCTGCACTACGATGTGGTTTACCGCCTGAAGCGGGATTTTCCTGATCTGGAAATTATCCTCAACGGAGGGATTGCATCAGAGGCCGAAATAGACGAACACCTGCGGCATGTCGATGGCGTCATGATCGGGCGGGCCGCATATCATAATCCCTACCTGATGGCGAACTTTGATTCGCGTTATTACGGGGATAACGTTGCGCCAAGGGAACGCAAGGCCGTTCTTGAGGCCATGATTCCTTACATGGAGCGGCAGCTTTCCCTCTACGGAAAGGAAGCCGGGGGCGGGCTGAAACTGCATGGCATGACACGTCACATGCTGGGCCTGATGGCTGGAGAGCCGGGTGCCCGCCGTTTCCGGCAGATACTGTCAGACCCGAATCGTCTTGCCACGGGGGACCCGCGCCTGCTGATGGAAGCGCTCAGTGCCATGGCTCAGTTATCCTGATCTGTTTTTTTCCAAAACGGACGCAGCAATATTTCCTGTTATTGGTTAAGATAATCCTGAATGTGCAGAAACGGATTCTGCGACATGGACCGGACAGATATCTTGTAACGTCTGTTGAAATATATCGCGATTTGTGCCGGATCAACGCCTGAGAACCTGTTGTCTTTAATCTTGGGATGTGCCTTGTTGCTGTTCAGGGCGCAGTGACGGTGACGATGCGCGGCCAATGCATTTTGCTGCCAAAGAGGAAAAACATGAACGACTCCAATCGCTCGAGCAGTCTTATCCGCTGGTATATCGCTATCGCGGTCATTGGTGTTCTCCTGATGCGCGGTTTTTACGAGGATTTCAGGGGGACTGAACCCCTTCCCTACAGCGTGTTTCTGCAGCAGATTGAAGCCGGCAATGTCAGGGAAGTGAAAATAACCGGAGACCAGATACAGGGTTATCTCATCAAGCCGTTACCGGACGGTAAATCGGAATTTTCGACGACACGGGTAGATGACGGTCTTTCTGAGCTGCTGTCAAAGCATCATGTCAAGTTTACCGGCGTTATTGAAAATACGTTTCTGAGAGATATCATCGGGTGGATTCTGCCCGTCGTGTTCTTCATGGCGATCTGGCTTTTCATGATGCGCAGGATGAGCGCACAGCAGGGCCAGGGCGGCATAGGCGGCGGTTTTATGTCCATAGGAAAGAGCAAGGCCCGGGTTTACGTCGAAAAGGATATCCGGGTCACTTTTGACGATGTGGCCGGGGTGGATGAAGCCAAGGAAGAACTTGAAGAAGTAATCGGCTTTTTGAAAAATCCTGCCGTTTATGGCCGCCTGGGAGGAAGGGTGCCTCACGGCATCCTGCTTGTCGGGCCGCCCGGAACAGGCAAGACACTTTTGGCAAGGGCTGTGGCGGGGGAAGCCGGGGTGCCTTTCTTTTCCATCAACGGCTCTGAATTTGTGGAAATGTTTGTCGGTGTCGGCGCGGCGCGTGTGCGCGATCTTTTTGAGCAGGCGCGTGCGCAGGCGCCTGCGATTATTTTCATTGACGAAATTGATGCGCTGGGCAAGGCGCGTGGGGCTGGCGGGCTGGGCGGCCACGATGAGAAAGAACAGACCCTGAACCAGTTGCTGGCAGAACTGGATGGTTTTGATTCCGCATCCGGGCTTGTTTTGCTCGGGGCGACCAATCGCCCGGAAATCCTGGATCCGGCGCTTTTACGGGCCGGCCGCTTTGACAGGCAGATTCTGGTAGACAGGCCTGACAAGGCCGGCCGTATCCAGATTCTTAATGTCCACATCCGGAAAATCACGCTTGCGCCGGAGGTGGATGTGGAGCAGATCGCGGCGCTCACAGCCGGATTTTCCGGCGCGGACCTGGCCAATCTTGTCAATGAGGCGGCCCTTCTGGCAACGCGGAAAGGCCGTAATGCCGTGACGCTGGATGATTTTACCGGCGGCATAGAGCGCATTGTTGCCGGACTGGAAAAGAAAAACAGGCTGATTAACCCGCTGGAACGGGAGATTGTCGCCTATCACGAGATGGGACATGCGCTGGTTGCCATTGCGCTTCCCGGTTCGGATGTGGTGCACAAGGTTTCGATCATTCCACGCGGCATTGGCGCGCTGGGTTATACCATCAACCGCCCGACCGAGGATCGTTACCTGATGTCACAGGAAGAGCTGGAAAACAAGATGGCGGTTCTCCTGGGGGGGCGTGCGGCCGAGATGCTGCATTTTGGCCGTGTGACAACGGGGGCAGCGGATGACCTTGTCAGGGCAACCGAGATTGCCCGAAGCATGGTGACGCGTTATGGCATGAGCAAAAAACTCGGGCAGATTGCGTATGAAAATACCCGGAACACTTTCCTTGCCCGGCCGGGAGATATGCCGGAATTCAGGAATTATTCGGAACATACCGCCAGGGAAATTGATGATGAGGTGCGCCAGATTATCAGTGATGCCTTTATGAAGGCAACCGATGTACTGACACAGCAGCACGATGCGCTGCTGGCAGGTGCAAAAGCGCTTCTGGATAAGGAAACCCTGACGGAAGAGGAAGTGCTGGCGATTGCGCGCGGCAGCAGTTATGTTCCGCCTCCGGCGCTGCCTCAGCCTCACCTGGGTGATGAGAACAGGGATCTGGTGATTGAATAATGAACAGGTTATTTATTTCAAAGGAGGAGTCACGATGAAAAAAACGCCCGGAATTATTGACGCGGATGATGCGGTTTTACTGCTGATTGACCCGCAAAGCGGCCTTTTTCAGCTGGTCAAGGATATGGAACTGACGGATTTGCGCGCGAATATCACGGCGCTGGCAAAGACGGCGTATCTGGCGAAAATCCCGACCTTTACGACAGCATCCGTTCCGGATGGTCCGAATGGTCCCCTTATTCCTGAAGTGCATGCAGCCAACCCGGATGCGGTGTACATCCCCCGGACAGGGCAGATCAATGCCTGGGATAATCCGCTGTGGGTAGAGGCTATCCGGAAAACCGGCAAAAAAACGCTGATCATGGCCGGAACCGTGACCAGCGTCTGCCTGGCATTGCCTGCATTAAGCGCCATTCATGAGGGATACCGTGTTTTCGCCGTTTTTGATGCGTCAGGCAACTGGAGCAAAATGGGAACCGAGATCACACTGGCCCGCCTGACGCAGGCGGGTGTTGTGCCGGTGGATACCTTTGCGGTCATGTGCGAAGTCATGGGAACCTGGAACAGGCCGGATGCTTCGCAGTTCGGGCAAATCATGGCAGAGCATGTTATGCCGCACTACCGCCTGCTGTTTGAAAGTTTTGACAAGGCGCAAAGCGTGGCAAAAAACGGACCGGAAACCATACTGGATAAGGCTGGATAAACAGCCTTCGGTTATGCCGGATACCATCCAGATTGATGCCAGGACGGCCCGCATTTTACCGTGGGTCGTGGCTATCGCCTTTTTCATGCAGACGCTGGACGGGACGATCCTCAATACGGCCCTGCCGACCATGGCCGAGAGCCTCAATACCCATCCGCTGCAGATGCAGGGGGTGGTCATTGCCTATATGCTGACAGTGGCGCTTTTGATACCGGCGTCAGGGTGGCTGGCAGACCGTTTCGGCATCCGGCGGGTGTTTCTGGCGGCGATTTTTGTTTTTACACTGGGGTCGCTTGCCTGCGCCATGTCCCCTACGCTTGATATCCTGATTGCGGCACGGGTATTGCAGGGGATCGGCGGCGCCATTCTCGTGCCGGTTGGCCGGCTGAGTATTCTCAGGGCTTATCCACGGGACCAGCTTGTCCGGATACTGAGCTTTATTACCATTCCGGGTCTTCTGGGGCCGTTGGTGGGCCCGACACTGGGCGGCTTTCTTGTGAGTTACGCAAGCTGGCACTGGATTTTCCTGATCAACCTGCCTGTCGGGGTTGTCGGCGTGATTTGTGCCCTGAGGTATATGCCAGCCATTCCCAGGGCGGGTGCCTTGAGCCCTTTTGACAAGTTTGGCTTTCTCTTTTTCAGCACCTTCATGCTGACGTTGACCATCGCGCTGGAAGGCATCGGTGAGCACAGCATGGCTTATACACGGCTGGTTCTGCTGCTGGTTGCCGGATTCGTCAGCCTGGCGGTTTATTGCTTTTATGCGCGCCACTCGGATAACCCGCTTTTCAGCCCGGCCCTTTTCCGGGTCCGCAATTTTTCTGTCGGCATTGCCGGCAATCTCTTTGCCCGGCTGGGTACCGGCGCCATGCCTTTTCTGACACCGCTGCTTTTACAGGTCAGCCTCGGCTTTACGCCGCTCAAGGCCGGCATGACCATGATTCCCATGACGCTGGGTGCCATGGCGGCAAAAAGTGTGGTGACGCCCCTGGTCAGCCGGCTGGGCTTTCGCACGCTGCTCAGTATCAATACGGTACTTTTGGGGAGCATGATTGCCGGATTTTCCCTGATCAGCAGGGAAATGCCTTATCCGCTGATTCTGCTGGTTTTCGCCGTGTTCGGGATGATCAATTCCATGCAGTTTTCCGCCATGAATACGATTACGCTTTTGGATCTGACAGATGAGCAGGCCAGCAGCGGCAACAGCCTCTTGTCCGTTATCATGCAGCTTTCCATGAGCATGGGGGTCGCTGTGGCAGCGGCAATTTTAGGGGAGTTTTCCGGCATCAGGGCGGCTTTGCCCAGCAGGGATCTTGCCGGCGCCTTCAGGAATACCTACCTTTGCCTGGGGTTCATGGCCATCCTTTCTGCACTGGTTTTTTATCACGTGACACCGTCAGCAGGTAAAAAGGGAGTATGCCAGGCGGTCATGCAGCCAGAAAAAAAGCTGGAACACTGATGGCGTCATCCGCCTTTGTCCACAAGGCGGAAAAGTGCGTGTATATAAAGGATAACTTTGCGGGGTCGATAAAGTTGCTTGCCTGCAGGCAAATCGGTATATTGTCATGGTATAAACCTGAGAAACCTGCTGTACTGATTTTGAGGTGACATATGAACCCGATGCAATTGCTGGTCATAGGTGGTGTTGCCGGTGGACTGTCTTTCGCGACGCGTGCAAGACGGCTTAATGAAGAAGCAGAAATAACGGTCCTGGAAAGAGGGCCGGACATTTCCTTTGCCAACTGCGGTCTGCCCTACCATATCGGCGGAGAAATTCCCAATCGTGATTCCCTGACAATTCAGACACCGGAAAATCTGAAAGAGATGTTTCGGCTGAATGTGCGCATCAATTGCAATGCGCTCCAGATCGACCGGGAGAAAAAACGCGTTCTGGTGGTTGATCGCATCAGCAATGAGCAGGAGTGGATTTCCTATGACAGGCTGATGCTGGCGCCGGGCGCCCGGCCACTCATGCCGGATATACCGGGGGTGAATGACCCGGCTGTTTTCACACTGCGCAATCTGCAGGATATGGACCGCATTATCGAAATGACCAGACCGGGCATGCGGGCTGTTGTTGTGGGGGGCGGCTATGTGGGGCTGGAACTGCTAGAGCAACTGCACAAAAAAGGACTCAGGATATCACTGGTGCAATTGCATTCCCACGTTTTGACCTACTTCGACAAGCGTGTGATCCAGCCGCTTCAGGATGAGTTGCATGTCAACGGGATTGAAACCTGGTTCAATAATCATTTCACTGCGTTCAACAGGGAAGGCGATGTGCTCAAATGCCAGCTGGCAACGGGCGATGTGCTTGAGGCGGATATGGTGATTTTTTCCATTGGCGTACGCCCGGAAAGCGACCTGGCGAGAGAGGCAGGACTGGTCCTTTCCGAAGCCGGGCATATCGTGGTCAACGAGTTCATGCAGACATCGGACCCGGATATTTACGCGGCAGGCGATGTGGTACAGACACGGGAACGTTATTTCGGGCAGCGGGTCGCTGTTGCGCTGGCCGGGCCGGCCAACCGGCAGGGGCGGGTTGCGGCTGACCATATTTTCCTGCAATCGCTGGCGCAGCCCTATCCGGGAAGTATCGGAACCAGTATTGTGCGCCTTTTCGGCATGGTGGCCGCCGGTACGGGTTGGACGGAGCAGGCGCTTGTCGAGAGCAGCCGCAGCTACAACACCGTGACAGTCCATGAACACCAGCATGCGAGTTATTATCCCGGTGCGGAAATGATTATGCTCAAGCTGATCTGGGAACCCGAGACGGGTATTGTGCTGGGTGCGCAGGCAACGGGCAGGGATGGTGTGGACAAGCGTATTGATGTGCTGGCAACCGCGATTATTGCGCGTATGACAATCGATGATCTGTGCCATCTTGAACTGGCGTATGCGCCGCCTTTTGGCACGGCGCGCGATATTATCAATATTGCCGGCTTTGCTGCAACCAATATGCGCGATGGCCTGGTTCAACTGATCAACTATATTCCGGATGACCCGGCGGTGCAGATACTGGATGTCCGCCCGGCGCCGATAGCGAAAAAAGCCCCGCTGGATGGCGCCATTCATATTCCATATGCCACCCTGAGAAAGAATCTGGGCAAGCTGGACAGGAACAGGCCGGTTATCGTTATCTGCATGCTGGGCAGGACAAGTTATTTTGCCGCGCGTGTCCTGGCACAGAAGGGTTTTCATGCTGTCAGCCTGTCAGGCGGATTGAGAGGGCTCGGGAGCACGGAAAAAGGCGGGCTGTATGCGCCCTGTTCCCCCTGCGCGACCTGCTAGCGGTATCAGAGACGGGTCAGCATCAGGACAAAGGCGTGCAGGATGACGCCGATAATGCCGCCGACCAGCGTTCCGTTAATCCGGATGAACTGAAGATCGCGTCCCACGGTCAGTTCCAGCTCGCGAACAAGTGATTTGTCATCCCACTGAACGATGGTGGTGACGATATGCTGGCTGACAGAGCCGCGCAGTTCTTCAGACATGTTGCTGGTGGTCTTGATCAGGTGCTCGTTAATGGAGTCGCACAGTTCCGGATTGTCCAGTATCCAGCGTCCGAAATGCCGGAAGGCATGAGACAGCCTCACATGCATGCGCGATTCGCTTCTTGCCGCGTCTTTCTGAAGCCATTGGCGCAGTTGCACCCAGAGTGTTTCAAAATAGTCCGCGACAACAGGAGTCGTCAGGAGCTGCTGTTTCCAGCTTTCGACACGCTGGTGATAAACCGGGTCGTTTTTCATGCCGGTGATAAAGCTTTCCACTACGGTATCAAACTGCTTTCGCCTCGGGTGGGACGGATTCCGGCCGATGTCATGCAGCCAGCTTTGCATACTGTCTACCAGTGTTGCAGCCAGCCGCATGCCGAATTCTTCCGTGTCCATGACGATCCCCAGCATGGTCAAAAGCTTGGGATATTCCCGGCGGGAGACCTCGATGATAATAGCGGCGACCTGGCGCTGTGTGGCCGGTTCATCCAGAACGGTGGAGAGTCTTCGCAATCCTTCATTTAACAGCGCCTGGTGCTGGTCGTTCTGCGTCAGCACATCCAGCAGTTGTCCGATAAGATTTCCCAGGTCTGCCTGCTGGAGGCGTTTGTAAATAGTATTGCGTAAAATCCGGCCGACACGCTGGTCGTCGATAAACGTCAGGGCGCCGATCAGGACAGATATGGCGTGGCGGGAAAGCATATCGGCCCTGTCCCGGGAGGAAAGCCAGTGACCGATGCGTTGTGCCGGTTCGAGCGCCCGCATTTTTTCCATCAGGATGTCGGCGCTCAGGAAATTGTTCCGGATGAATACGGCCAGGTTTTCCGCGATGCGCTCCTTGTTTTCCGGGATGATGGCCGTTCTGGGGATAGGGAGCTTTAACGGGTGCCTAAAGAGTGCCACTACGGCAAACCAGTCTGCCAGTGCGCCAATCAGCGCGGCCTCGGAAAAAGCGGTGACCCAGTGCCATATGCCGCGCCCTCCCTGCAGGCGCGCGTAAACCAGGATGGCTGCCATCAGGAGCATCAGCCCTGTGGCAATGAGCTTCATGCGGTTAAGCTGGCGCTTTCGAAGAGGATCTTCCATTTTGCTTAATTCAGGCCGGGGTGGTTTCGGATCAGCTGGTCTACGCCCTTTTCAATCAGTTCGTAGGTTTTTTTAAAAAACTCGATACTCCGGTTGAACGGGTCGGCAATATCATAATTGCCGTATTCCCCCAGCCGCATGATTTTTCCTTTTGCTTCGGGAAAACGCGATTCAACCGTCCGTGTCTGCTGTTCTTCCATCGTCAGGATGAGGTCAGCTTCTTCCACCATCTGCCTGGTCAGGTTTCTTCCGCGATGTGACGTAATATCAATGCCGTGTTTCGCCATGATCCGGATGGAAGAAGGGTCTGCTGTCCAGCCGGTCATGCCTCTTAAGCCAGCAGAGGTAATGGTTTTTTCAGGAAACTTTTCCTTGAGTAATCCTTCTGCCATGGGACTTCGGCAGATATTGCCCAGACAGAGCACAAGAATATGATTTATCACAGCAGACCCTGGAAACAGTCAGTATCACGATATATTGTAGACGGGTTTTTCCCTGTCATGATAGATGACGGGGTAATAACCGCGTTGATCTGTGTAAGAATAAATGTCATGCATGAGTTTTTTCTCCCTCTTTTTCGCATCATTTCCAGTGAGTAGAGGTAAATCAAGCAGGCACGGGATGTGAAAGTTTATTCTTGCTTTCCGGGAGCAGGACAAAAATACTGCCGTCTGCCGGAATGATGCAGGGTCAGCAGGAGTAAAGAGATGCTTAACAATAAAACAGACACGACATTATCCGTACAGGACGATTTTTCCTGGCACAGCCATTCGGTTGAGGAGGTGATGAATCACCTGAATGTGCCGTCAGACGGTCTGCACCTGGAAGAGATCCGCCGGCGGCAGGTGCTGTATGGTCCCAATCAGCTGACACAGGCCAAACCGCCGAGCGCCCTCTATCGTTTCCTGATGCAGTTTCATAATGCCCTGATTTACGTTTTGCTGTTTTCCGCCGTTGTCACGGCGGTCATGAAACACTGGGTTGATACAGGCGTTATCCTGGGCGTGGTTCTGATCAATGCCATCATCGGCTTTATTCAGGAAGGCAAGGCCGCCAGCGCCATGGATGCCATTCGCAAGATGCTGTCATTACAGGCAACCATCATTCGGGGCGGGCGCCGCATCACGGTGCTGAGTGAATCGCTTGTCCCCGGTGATATCGTCAGCCTGACTTCAGGTGACAGGATACCGGCTGATATCCGGCTGATGGAAGAGCATAATTTTTCTGTTGATGAATCCGCGTTGACCGGGGAGTCGGTTCCTGTCGAAAAATCTGTCTGGACCGTCGATAAAGAAGCGTCACTGGGAGACCGGACCAATATGGTTTATTCAGGCACGCTGGTCACTTATGGAACCGCAGTCGGAATCGTCGTTGCCACGGGAGACAGGACAGAGTTTGGCCGTATCGGCAGCCTGTTAAGTGAAATAGATGATATCTCCACGCCGCTTTTGCGCCAGATCAGTACATTCGGAAAATGGCTGACGGTGGGCATCCTCCTGCTTTCAGTCGTGACCTTTTTTATCGGTACCTTCATCCGTGACCATGAGATTGGTGACATGATGCTTATGTCGGTGGCACTGGCTGTTTCGGCTATTCCGGAAGGGCTGCCTGCCGTCATGACGATTACCCTTGCGCTTGGGGTACAGCGCATGGCGAGGAAGCACGCCATTGTGCGGCGCCTGCCTGCTGTCGAAACCCTGGGGTCGGTGACCGTCATCTGTTCGGATAAAACAGGTACGCTCACGCGCAATGAAATGACCGTTCAGACGGTGGTAACCGCTGATCGCGTATTTGAAGTGAGCGGGGCAGGCTATTACCCGGAAGGCGGTTTTGCCATTGATGGACAGCATGTTGTGCCAGAGGATTATCCGGAATTGCAGCAGATTGCCCGCGCGGCACTGGTTTGCAATGATTCATCGCTGAACAAGAAAAATGATGAATGGTTTGTCGCGGGTGATCCGACGGAGGGGGCGCTCCTGTCGCTTGCCATGAAAACCGGCCTGGACCCGGTTATGGAAAAAGCCCGTTTTCCCAGGAATGATGCGATTCCTTTTGAGTCGGTACATCGTTTCATGGCGACACTGAATCATACGCACCGGGGAGAGCGCTTTATTTACGTCAAGGGCGCGCCGGAACGCCTGATGGCGATGTGTACGCTGGAGAGTGATGCCGGATGTGCGCCACGCCCCATCAATTTTGCCTACTGGGAACAGCGTATCAATGAAATAGCCCTGTCCGGGCAGCGGACACTGGCGATTGCCATGAAACCGGCCGACAGCAGCCAGAAGGAGCTGGATTTCAAGGATGTGGAATCGGGCATGATGCTGATGGCGGTTTTCGGCATCATTGATCCCCCGCGCGAAGAGTCGGTTGAAGCGGTGCATCATTGTCATAGCGCCGGCATCCGCGTCATCATGATTACCGGAGACCATGCGGAGACGGCCAGGGTTATCGGTGAACGTCTGGGGATCGGTATCGGCAAAAAATCGATGACAGGTGCCGAGATTGAAGAAAAGACGGATGAAGAACTGCAGCAGATTGTCCGTGATGTAGACGTTTTTGCCCGTGCGAGCCCGGAGCACAAGCTTCGCCTGGTTCAGGCATTGCAGGCCAACGGCGAGATTACGGCCATGACGGGTGACGGCGTGAATGATGCGCCGGCCTTAAAGCGGGCGGATGTCGGGCTGGCTATGGGGCTTAAAGGGACTGAGGCGGCCAAGGAAGCTGCCGGGATCATTCTGGCAGATGACAATTTTGCCACGATTGTCTGTGCGGTAAGGGAAGGGCGCCGGATTTACGACAACCTGAAAAAGGGGATTCTCTTTCTGCTGCCGACCAATGGCAGCCAGACCTTTGTCGTTATGGCGGCCGTTTTCATGGACATGCTGCTGCCGCTGACATCCAAGCAGATTCTCTGGATCAACATGATCACATCGATCACACTGGGTATTGCCCTGACGTTTGAACCGCCGGAAAAAAATATCATGCAAAGAAAACCGAGGAATACGCGTGAAGCGGCGGTTCCGCTTTATATGGTGTGGCGTGTTTTGTTTACCTCAGCCATTCTGATGGTCGCTGCGCTCCTGCTTTTCCAGTGGGAACTGGACAGGGGAAAAAGCATCGAGGTTGCCCGTACGATCACGGCCAATACCATCATCATCGGACAGATGTTCTATCTGCTGAATTGCCGTTTTCTGTATCAAAGCTCACTCTCGGTGCGATCACTCACCGGCAATAAAACCATCTGGATAGCCATCGCCGTTTTGGCTGGATTGCAGTTGCTGTATACCTATACGCCAGTGATGCATGATCTTTTTGGCACAGACAGCCTGACCGTGAAGGAATGGATGCTGGTCATCTGCGTGGGTATTGTGACCTTTTTCATGATGGAACTGGACAAGTTTTTCCAGCGCAGGCTGGCAGAAAGAAGGGGAGGGAACCTTGTCTGAGGGCGGGCTTTTCTCCCGGAGATGTTTTTTTGTTTTTTGACAAAAAAGCCATAAAAAAATAAGATAGGCAGAGAGTGGTTGCCACCTGGCAACACGTTTTCCCGGAGGTAAACGATGCTGGAAATCAAGCGGATTCTGGTAGCAAGTGATATGTCGGAGAGTTCGGCGCTGGCGGAAACCAGGGCGGCCAAGCTGTGCAGGCGTTTTGGCGTGGAAGAGCTGGAACTGGTCAATGTGCAGGATACGGGATTTGTTGACATGCTGGGGCAGATTCTGGGTGCAGGCAAAAAAAGCGAAGAACTGGTTTCCGAGCAGATTACCCGGGATTTTGAGCCGGTCAGAAAACGCATCAGCGATGAATTCGGCATTCGCACTTCATTGACCGTCCTGTTTGGCCGTCCGTCTGTCGAGATTGCGCGGCATGCTGACAGGGTCGATGCCAGCCTGATCGTTGTCGGTGCAAAACAGCCGGGCCTGGGCAAGAAGTTTTTCCTGGGTAATACACCGGACCGGCTTTTGCATATCACGCCGGTTCCCTTGCTGATTGTCCGGCAGGAACCTTCCAGTTCATACCAGAATGTCCTGATACCGGTCGATTTTTCCGAAAACTCGAAATATGCCGTCAAAGTTGCCATGAAGATGATGTTGCCGGCAGGCAGAAAAACGTTTCTGCATGCGTATGACATTCCCAATGAGGGGCTCATGCGCTATGCCAATGTTTCTGCCGATCTGATCAACAACTTCAGGAACGAGGCGCGGGTCCGGGCGGAAAACGAGATGACGCAGCTGATTGCCTCGCTTGACAGTGACAACCGTGTTTCGCAAAGCATCCAGTATGGCAGTGCGCTAAGAATCATTGAGGATTATGTCAATATGAATAATCCGGATCTGATCATCATGGGCAAACAGGGAAAGTCGCATTTTGAAAACCTGCTTTTGGGCAGTACCACCCGCAATACAGTAAACGAAACCTCCTGCGACATTCTCGTTGTGCCGTTAAAGCGGGAAGTAACCATGCCCGCAGGCTGACAGGAAACGGATACATCATGTATCCGTTTCCTGTGTTTATGTGCGCGACCAGGCGACGACGTTCTGGTTTTGTTCACCCAGTCCGGCAATACCTGCTGTAACGCGGTCTCCCGGTTTCAGGAATATCTGCGGGTCTCTTGCCATCCCCACGCCCGGCGGAGTGCCGGTAGCGATGATATCTCCCGGTAAAAGCGTCATGAAATGACTGAGGTAGCTGACGATTTTGGCGACAGAAAAAATCATGGTTTTCGTGTTGCCGGTCTGCATGCGTATCCCGTTCACATCCAGATACATATCCAGGTTCTGCGGGTCGGGCACTTCGTCGCGCGTTACCAGCCAGGGACCAATCGGGCCGAAGGTATCACACCCCTTGCCTTTATCCCACTGTGTTCCCCGTTCGATCTGGAATTCGCGCTCAGAAAGATCATTGGCAACGCAATAGCCGGCCACATAATCCAGCGCTTTTTCTTCGGTGATGTACTGGGCTTTTTTCCCGATAATAACGCCCAGCTCGACTTCCCAATCCGTTTTCCGGGAGTCTTTTGGAATCATGATGTTATCAGTCGCGCCGCACAGACAGGTGATGGCTTTCATGAAAACGATCGGTTCCTTTGGCAGGCGCATTTTGGCTTCTTCTGCATGCTCGGTATAGTTGATGCCAATGGCAATGTATTTGCCGGCATGCGCAACAGGGATGCCCAGGCGGGGGCTGCCGGGAACAAGCGGCAGCCTGTCATGATCCAGTGCGGCAATACTGGCCAGCGCGGCATCAGAAAGCTGTTCTGCCGTGAAGTCATGAATGATGCCGGAGAGATCGCGCACATTCCCGTTTCCGTCAATCAGGCCGGGCTTTTCTTCACCTGGCAGGCCATAACGAACCAGTTTCATCGTCTTTTCCTCAAGTTGTGTGTAAGTATCCTCGTTGCCGAATCCGGTAAATTGTACCCGAGTGCATGCCCGTTCGGGGCAGGGTATTTCCGGTTATTGACGCAAAATCTGCTGCCAGGTTTCCAGCTTTTTTTCGATCGGCTGCTTCGAATAGGAAGGGGAGGAAGAGGGAAGAATCAGGGTGTCATATCCCGCCTGCTGAAAAAGCGGCGCATATTCGCCTGCCGGTTGCCCGTTAAAGCCTATTTTCTGCAACAGGGGGCAGTTATCCTGCAGGAAGGCAAAACGATCCGGACGATTTTCCTGCAAAACGGATTTCAGCGGTCCCCGGCTCTGGCAGGCGGAGATGACATCCCAAAGTCCGATGCCGTGCGAAAGCAGCGTTTCCAGCCGTTTTTCATAGGGTTTGTCCGGGAGAGGAGTGTTGAGCACAGCCGACATGAGCATCCAGAACTGGTTTTGCGTTCCCGCATAATATTCCCTGCTTTCCAATGCCTCTTTTCCCGGATAGCTGCACAGGATCAGGGTATGCATATCCGGTGACAAAACCGGCCCAAGCCCGAAAAGGGCAGGGAGCGGAGTGGATGACGGAGGATGGCGCATGCAATTGTCCGGGGCATATGAGGATGACAGTTATATTATCCGACAGGCAGGGCACTGTGCGGACAGGTTTCAGGTTTGCAGATAAAAAAAGCCGGAATCCGGCTTTTTTGGTGGAAAGCGCGGTATGCCTAGAATTCCTCCCAGTTGTTTTCTTCATCAGCCGCTACGGCAAGCGCTTTTTTTGGCAAGGGCCTGGCGGTGAGCCGTGCAGGTTTGCGTGCAGCCGGTTTTGCCAGAGATGCCGGTGCCCGATGGCCGGAACCGGTGTTGAATGTATGGACGAGTCTGGCGAGACTGCCCGCCTGGTCCCGAAGGCTGGTCGTGGCGGAAGTCGCCTGGGAGACAAGAGAGGCATTCTGCTGGGAGATACTGTCCATTTCGGTAATGGCCATATTCATCTGTTCAATGCCGGCGATCTGTTCCTGTGTGGCCTGCGTGATGTCATGCATGATGTCATTGACACGCCGGATGCTGGAGCCGATTTCGTGTATGGTTTCCGTTGCAGAATGCACAAGCTGGTTGCCTGAGCGGACTTTATTCACGGAGTCATCGATCAGTGCCTTGATTTCATGGGCCGCCGTGGCGCTTCGCTGGGCGAGACTGCGCACTTCGCTGGCGACAACGGCGAAGCCGCGCCCCTGCTCACCGGCTCGCGCGGCTTCAACAGAAGCATTCAATGCCAGGATATTGGTCTGGAAAGCAATGCCGTCAATGACCGCGATGATATCAACGATCTTGTTGGCGGATTCGTCAATATCATTCATGGTTTTCACGACGCGATTAATGGCTTCTCCTCCCTTGAGAGAAACATCATAGGCGGAGGTGGCAAGCTGGTTGGCCTGGCGGGCATTATCGCCATTCTGGCGCACCGTGGCGGTCAGTTCTTCCATGGCAGAAGCGGTTTCTTCCAGTGAACTGGCCTGCTGTTCCGTCCTCGAAGAGAGGTCCAGGTTGCCTGATGCGATCTGCCCGGATGCCGTGGCAATAGTATCGGCGCTGCTTGTTACTTCTCCTATTACCCGCAGCAGGCTGTCGACCATGTTTTTCATGGCCAGCATAAGTTGTCCGGTTTCATCTTTTCCGGTGACTTCCACCCGTGCGGTCAGGTCACCGGCAGCAACCGTTTCCGCCAGTTCCACAGCCCGGTTCAGCGGACGGGTGATTCCCGTTGTCAGCCGCCAGGCAACAATGATGGAGAGAAGCAGGGCGACAGAGGTGATGGCGGCAATAATCATCCGGCCTGTTTCATAGGTGGAGAGAATGTCCTGATGGGTCCGGTTGGACTGGTCCGCCTGGAAATGAACAAAGTCTTCAATGCTTTTGACATAAGCATCCCGGGCCGGCAGCATCTGTTTTTGAAGATGCGCTTTTGATTCGGTATATTTGTGCTCGTGCCGAAGTTTGTTGACATCTTTGCGGATATCCACGTATATCTGGCGCTTTTGCGCCACCACGCCAAGCAGTTCACGGCCTTTATCGGTCAGATTCTGCCCATCAAGCCACTTCTGGATATCATTGATTTCCTGGCTGGTCCGGCGCATGGCGGCTTCAATGGCTTTTTCATCTTCCGCTTCCTGTCCCAGGGCGAGCACATAAGCCCGTTCACCGTTCAAGACGGTTTTTGACAGCCAGTGAACGGCATTTCGTTCCAGGCTCACGGTGTGAGTCATTAAATGATCTGACGCTTTTGCAACCTTCTGCAATTCCCAAACGCCGGTTATTGCCATGGCGATCATCAGGATGAGAACAAGGGTAAACCCCAGGGTGAGTCTGGCTCCAATTTTCATTTTGCTCAGGTTCCTTATAAAAACTGAATGACATGTCATACGGTCTGTGCGGATGTGTCGGCTGTCCTGAAAGTACGGGGTTATGACAGGGGTGACACGCACGGCACGACCTTTAAAACAGCATTATCCGGCGGATAAAAAATCCATTATTTAATTGCAAACCTGGCAATAATACATTTATTAAAAATGAAAGTATATGATCAAAAGGGGTGTGTCAGGTTTTATATGAAAAAAACCATCAATTTCAGCATGAAAAAAAGATAAGAGATAATCGTATCGTGTTAATGAAGGGTAAATTTATACATAAAAGTAATTTTTAAAAAATACGGCGCTGCAGGAAAGGAAGCAGATGAAAATAATGCGTTAGCCAGATGAAATGCATGATATTTTTTCGAGGTGCCTCTCGGAAATTCCGGCATGGTTTTTGCTATAAAACTTTCTCTTTTACGAATAAACCGGGTTAAATAACTGATTATCTTTATGGCATACATATGAATCCGGTTTTTAATGGTTTGCATTATTTATAAAAGTGAGGATTATAACTTTTATAAATAATTCGGATAATAAACCAGGATATAAAAAAGCCTCCCTGTTTAAAGGAGGCTTGTAAAAATAATGCAATGCAGTCCGGTTTGAAGCAGGAAGGCATGTTGCTCAGAATTCTTCCCAATCCTCGCCTGCGGAATCCGGTGCGGATGACGTGCCTTCAGGTGCTTTTGTCCGGGAGCCGGGCGGTGCCGGAAGTGCTGCTTTTTTGGCCCTGCCGGAGGTGGCAGGAGATGTTTCATATGCCACCCGCGTTGATTGAGCCCGGTCTGTACGGAAATAACTGACAACCTGGACCAGGTTTTGCGTCTGTTCCCGCATGCTTTGTGCGGCAGCTGTCGCTTCTTCAACCAGTGCGGCATTTTGCTGTGCCATTTGATCCATTTCGGTGACGGCCTGGTTGATCTGCTCGATTCCCAGGACCTGCTGCTGGGCCGCTGAGGCAATATTGCTGATGAGATTGCTGACATTGGCAATGCTGCTGCCAATCTCTCCCATGGTTGCTGTCGCGTGATGAACCAGTTCACTGCCGGTTTTAACCTTTCCGCTTGAATCGTCAATCAGTGCCTTGATTTCCTGTGCGGCAGTGGCGCTTCGCTGGGCGAGACTTCTGACTTCGGATGCGACAACGGCAAAGCCGCGCCCCTGTTCACCTGCGCGGGCAGCCTCTACAGCAGCGTTCAGCGCGAGGATGTTGGTCTGGAAAGCAATGCCGTCTATGACGCTGATGATGTCAACGATTTTTGCTGCAGATGTCTCGATATCATCCATGGTTGCCACAACCTGTGTGGCCGCTTCTCCTCCCTTTTCCGCAATATCCGCTGCCGTAGAGGCCAGTTCGTTGGCTTCTCTTGCATTGTCTCCGGTGCGGCGGACCGTGGAGGTGATTTCTTCCATGGTCGATGCGGTCTGCTCCAGGGAACTGGCCTGCTGTTCCGTGCGGGACGCGAGATCCAGGTTGCCAGAGGCAATTTCTGCTGCCGCTGTTGAAATCGTATCTGCGCTGGCACGCACCTGTGAAACGGCCTGGTACAGGCTTTCATTCATTTCACTCATGACGAGCATGAGCTGCCCGACTTCATCGCGGGAACGGGATTCGATATGGCTGGTCAGGTCACCCGATGCAATGGCGCGGGCAACCCGCACAGCTTCAGCCAGAGGGCGTGAAACCATGGAGCGGATCGACAGATAGATAACCAGTCCCAGAATAATGATGGCAACCAGCGCAATACCAAGAAACATATTGCGCATGATTGTCACTTCCCGCGTGATTTCATCCATATAAGTGCCGCCGACAATCAGCCATTGCCATTGCGGGAAATAATTGTAGGCGACGATGCGATCCTGCACCTTGCTGCTGCCATCCTCTCCTGTGGAGGCATATTCCATGACCCCGTTTTTCTTTTCCAGCATCTCACGGATATATTCCCTGCCATTGGCATCTCTGGCGCTGATAAGGTTTTCACCTTCTTTGGAGGGATGCACCAGCGCAACCCCCTGATTGTTGCCCGGTTTGGCATCAATGGCATAAAAATAGCCGGTTTCGCCGATCTTGAGTTCATTGAGCTCATGCCTGACCATCTTGACGTCTTCGGTGAAGTCAATGCCGATATACAGCGCGCCGATCACTTCGCCGGCCTCGTTCTTGATCGGGTCATACTGCGTGAAATACTTGCGCCCGAAAAGATCCGCCGTGCCATTAAAAGGCTGTCCGGCCATTAACCGCTCGTATGAGGGGTGCTTTGTGTCGAGAAGGGTGCCAATGGCGCGTTCCCCTTTTTCGTTTTTCAGCGAGGTGGTGATCCGGATCAGGTCATTTCCGCTTCGGGCAAAGACCGTCGCCCTGATTCCGGTCAAATCGGAGTAACGGTCAGGAATGGAGAAATCATTATTGAGTATGGTGCCGCCACTGCGCATGGCTGGCGTGTTGCGGCCCGCTACCACGATGGTTGTGGACGGGTCCAGGGTAAAACGCCCAGGAAAGTATCCCCTGAATGCTTTCAGTGAGCGGTCTGCCTCGCGTTTCAGGTCGTCGTTAAAAAGCGTGATGAGGTTGATCATCGCCTCATTTTTGCCTGCAAGCTCGTTAACAGTTTGTTTCTTCAGTTCTTTTGAAGTGAAATAGCCAAAGGCTGCCGAATAGGCGCCAAATATCAAGGCTATCAGAATAAAAGAGATGAGAGACAGCTTGGAGCCAATGCTCATGCCGCCTGATGGAGTTATATTTTTTGTCATATTTCTATCACCCTGAACAGTGTTGTTGTCATCATTGTGAACACAAATACATAGCGCACCAGCTACCAGAGATGCTGGATTGATTTTGCCTTGTCCGGCGAAACCTTTTTTCCTGCACATGGCATTCTCATGAGGCAGGAGTGATAAAGCAGACAGGTATCAAGAGGGAATGCCTGCTGTTCAATGGTACATCTGCAGGGAAGCGGTGAGTCTGAAAAGCGGATTAAATTCTTTAAAAAATTGAAAAATGTTGCTAAATAACAACAACTCAAGCCTTTTTTATTTGAGGAGCGGGTTTTGTTCATCCAGCCGGTTTCCTGTGGGGCTGCTTTAATGAGAGACATTGCGTTTTCGCAATTTCATTGCCTGTCATCCCGCGTATACTGAAATTTCGGGTTGCATGATTCTCATGAGAGGAGAGCGCATGAATATATCGGAAATAAAACAGGAAGCAAACCATCCGCCAGTGTTTGACAGACGGCAGGATACAAGGAAAGTGGCCATTGTCGAGCATGGCATCCAGATACAGGCTGACTACGGGTACGTGAGAGCGGCAAAGTACCTGTTTCAACATGGCATTGAATGGCCAGTTATCCAGCGCGTACTGCATAATCACATGCTCAGAAGGTTTTCGTCGGGAGACCGTGAGCGCCCTGATATCCCGCAGCAGTGATATTCATGATGCGCAAAAAAGCCCTGCTGTCAGCAGGGCTTTTTTGTATATCAGCCGAGGAGGCATTACTTGATTCGTGCTTCCTTATAAGGCACATGTTTTCTTGCCTTTGGGTCGAACTTGATAATTTCCAGCTTGTCCGGAGTCGTGCGCTTGTTTTTGGTCGTGGTATAAAAATGTCCCGTACCGGCGGTTGATTCCAGCTTGATTTTTTCTCTGCCTGATTTGGCCATAAAATTCTCCCGTTAAACCTTTTCACCGCGCTTGCGCATATCTGCGAGCACAGCCTCGATACCCAGCTTGTCAATCGTGCGCAGCCCGGCCCTTGAGAGGCGCAGGGAAACCCATCGATTTTCTGATTCGACAAAAAAGCGTCTGTTTTGCAGATTGGGCAGGAATCTGCGTTTTGTTTTGTTATTGGCGTGAGAGACATTATTCCCTGACATGGGTTTTTTGCCTGTCACCTGGCACACACGGGCCATATAAGACCTCCTGATAGGAACGAAAATAAAAGAACCCGAATTCTATGCCAAAATCGAAGAAAATTCAACAAGTTGTGAATATTTATTGTGTCGCAATATTCACAATGAGACACAATTTTGCAGAAAAACCGGATTCAGGGAGAAAAACAGGCGTCAGAAATGATATGCCGCACTGCGCCAGAGAATGCGGAGCCAGTCCTTTTTCCCGAGGGTGGGGCGCTTGTTGAAAACATCAAATCCGGCGGACTCGATACGTTCAAGAATCCTCAGGCCGCCGTGGATGACAAAACGCAGTTCCCAGCCAATCCGCCCGGGAATACGCTTCGGGAGAGCCGCTCCGGACAACATGAGTTCCCTCGTGCGGCGGATTTCAAATTGCATCAGGGCGCACCAGGCTTGATTGACGGTTGACGCCGCAATCATTTCCTCCGAGACCCTGAAACGGGCCAGATCTTCCATCGGGATATAAACCCGGTTTTTTTGCCAGTCGACGGCGACATCCTGCCAGAAATTGATAAGCTGCAATGCGGTGCAGACGGCATCCGACATGCGGACATTTTCCTCTGTAGCGGCATTGTACAGATGCAGCATGAGACGCCCCACCGGGTTGGCCGACCGCCTGCAGTAATCCAGCAGGATACTGTACGTGTGATAGCGGGGTGTATGGGTATCCTGCCTGAAGGCCGACAGCAGGTCACGGAAAGGCTGCAGGGGGAGGTTGTGCTGGTGGATGACCTCTTTCAGGCGCGAGAAAAGGGCGTTTTGCACGGGAATATCCCGTTCGATGGCATCGAGCTTGTCGAGATAGCTGTCCAGCCCTGCCTGGCGTTCTTCAGTGGTTGCATTGCCTTCATCGGCAATATCATCTGCCGAGCGGGCAAAAGCATAAATGACTTCCACGGGATAGCGGAGCCTGGCGGGAAGCAGGATAGAGGCAACCGGAAAATTTTCGTAATGGTCAACAGCCATCGTCATTCAGGGAAAGAGAAACAGCAGCCATGTTAAAGTAAAACGAAGAGGAATATAAAGCCTGCGGCAAATATTTGACGCCTGTGTGCTTCAGTTTACCCGTTTTAAGGGTAACATGTAGGGCTGATGGTTTCCTGCAACGGGAAACACAACAAAGAGCGGGAAATGCAGTAAAATTCCAGCCGGCCGTATCAGATGCGAGGGTGGCGAAATT
>JAJDFZ010000019.1 GCA_030269625.1 Oxalobacter sp. OttesenSCG-928-P03
TTGAGACGATGCAAAAAGAAGGGGCTGCGCAGTACCCGAAAGAGGCTTGCGGACTCATCATTAAACGGGGAAAGAAGACAGTCGCAATCCCCTGCGAGAACATTTCTACCGAGCCTGAAGAACACTTTCTCATGTCCCCTGAAAGCTACGCAGAGGCCGCTGACAAGGGAGAAGTGATTGGGGTGTGGCACACCCACCCAGACAAATCCTCAAAGCCCTCAGAGGCCGATTTAGCGGGTTGTGAAGCGTCCGAACTAGTCTGGGTAATCATGGGGGTTGTCCAGGACGAAAACGGCGGATTCAGATACGAGAAACCTGAAGCTATCGAACCTGCTGGCTTTGAACTGCCCTATCTCGAAAGACCGTATGTTTTCGGCGTGGTTGACTGCTATACGCTGGTGCAGGATTACTACAAGAGGGAGTACGGGATCAAGCTGATCGAAGCTCCCAGAGTGGAAGAATGGTGGTTGCAGGGACATAACTTCGTTGAAGACCTGTTTGAAGAGATTGGTTTTATCAGGGTCAAGGACGCGCCGCAGAAGGGAGATATCTTTCTGATGCAGATTGGGGCAGATGTAGCGAACCACATGGCGATCTACATGGGAGACGACACAGTGCTCCACCACTGCCACGGTCGGCTGTCAACACGGGATATATACGGCGGTTACTGGCAGAAGCACACCACATTTCACCTGCGTTACAAGGATTTTGTATGAGTGAGCAACTGACCACTGTAATCCTTGAGGGCGCGTTAGGGAGGAAATTCGGGCGCAAATGGAAACTCAAGGTCAGCTCACCCTCTGATGCCTTGCGGCTGATCAATGCAAACAAGCCCGGCTTCTCTAACTGGATTCGTGAAAACCTGGACAAGTATTCCCGCTACAGGGTCGTGGTCGATAAAGAAGCGCGTGATCACGAGTCTCTTAACCTTACGTGCAAGGCAAGGGTCATTCGTTTTGTACCCCTTATGGAAGGTCGTGGTGGTGTGGGTAAGATCATTGCGGGGGCGGTTCTGGTTGTTGCTTCCATGTATGTCCCGATGTTGGGAGTGCCATACGCGACAGGGGTTATGTCGGCAGGCGCAGCAGCGTCTGTAGCCGGTGTCATGAGTTCAGTGGGCGTGGCGCTGATCCTGGGCGGCGCTGTAGAGATGCTGATGAAGAAGCCAAAGGGCGGGTCGAATGATTATGAAAGGAAAGACAAGACCTCGCATTATTTTGATGGACCTGTAAACACAGAAGTTCAGGGAGTTCCGGTGCCTTTGATTTATGGCACCGTACTGACCGGCTCTCACGCTATTTCTGCCGCCATGACAATTAATGAAATCCCGCTATGAGTGAAATGGAAAAGATGATCGGTGGTTCGGGTGGTTGCTTCCCCGCAGGCGCGCAAGTTCAGCTTGAGCATGGGAAAACCATCAGTATTGAAAAGCTCAAAGTGGGCGATGAAATCCTCTCTTTTGATGAAGAGGGGCGTATTTGTGTCGATACGGTTGAAGAAGTTCATATTCATACCGATCCGCAGCCGATCCTGAAGGTCAAGTTCTGGCGCGGCCAGGTAAGACTGACGCCTAATCACTGGGTACTGAACCAGTACAACGCATTCGTTGAAATGGGGTGTCTGACAACGCATGATGCGCTGGTTGACGGCATGGGGCATCTTCGCCCGATTATAGACGCGGTATTCGATGGTAATGAACCGGTTTACAACCTCACGGTAAAGAAAAATCACACCTTTATCTGCGATGGTGTCAGGGTACACAATGGCGGTCACAGAGAACGGTATCCGGTTGTAGCGGGTTCAGGTGGTAAGAAAGGCAAAGGTTCGGGCGGTAGCAGGGCAATGAAAGAAGCTCCTGATTCGCTTGAGTCAAGGGCAATGTTTTACCTGCTTGACCTGCTTGGCGAGGGCGAAATTGGGGGATTGGTTGACGGGGCATCAAGCATCTTTCTGGACAACACGCCACTGGTAACAAAAACTGGTGAGTCTAACTTCAGCCACATGGCATGGGAGCAAAGGACAGGTGTTCAGAATCAGGTGCCGATCCCGGGCTATACAGAAGTAGAGGCTCCTTTCAATGTCGCTACGCAGGTCAAGGTAGAGTCGCCCAAAGTCATCACGATCAATAACGCCAATGCGGACAAGGTGAGGCTGGTAGCCTCAGTGCCCTCCCTGCTGAAACAGGATACAAAAACGGGGGACGTGTCCGGGACATCCGTAAGTTTTCGGTTTGAAATAAGTCAAGATGGCGGGCCATACAAGTCACTGGGCGACCTGACGATATCGGGCAAGACGCGCTCCAAGTTTCAACGCAGTTATGTTTATGATCTGCCCAAGCCGGCTACCACCTGGAATATCAGGATGGTCAGAACAAGTGCGGATGCATCGTCAGCAGCGGTAAATAACGACCTGTACTTTGACTGCTATTCAGAAATCATCTGCTCGAAACTCTCATACCCCAACACCGCGCTTGTCGGCATAACAATTGATTCAAGACAGTTCAGCAGAGTCCCTAATCGCTCCTATCTCGTTAACGGGTTGTATATTCAGGTGCCAAAGAACTACACGCCACCAAGGAAAGTGAACGGGACGTGGGAAGCGGGGAGTTACTCAGGTATCTGGGACGGGACGTTCAAACTCGCCGTGTCGAGCAACCCCGCATGGATCTTGTATGACTTGCTCATAAACAAAAGATATGGCCTGGGCAACAATGTGTCGCCGGAGCAGGTTGATACCGCCACCCTGTACCAGGTCGGAAAATATTGTGATGAGTTGGTTCCTGACGGGTTTGGCGGGTTTGAGCCGAGGTTTACTGTCAATACGGTTATCCAGACAAGGGCGGAAGCATACAGGGTCATTGCCGATATTTCTTCAGCATTCAGGGGCATGGCGTACTGGGCTGGCGGCCTGATCGGATTTACGCAGGATTCTCCAAGATCGCCAAGTATGCTGTATACGCCAGCAAATGTGGTTGACGGAATATTCAATTACGCAGGCACAGCAAGAAGGGACAGGCATTCTGTCGCATTAATCACCTGGAATGACCCTGCTGACAACTATAAGCAAAAGATTGAATATGTAGAAGACGCAGAGTTAATAGACAAGTATGGCGTGCGCCAGACAGACATGGTTGCATTCGGGTGTACTTCGCGTGGCCAGGCGCACCGTGCAGGGCTTTACCTGCTTCATACCGAGCGTTATGAGTCAGACGTTATCACCTTCAAGGTGGGCATGGACTCAGCAATGGTTCTGCCTGGGGAAATCATCAAGATTCATGACACCACACGCGCTGGAAAGCGCATGGGTGGCAGGCTGGTGAATTGCACGCATACCAGTGCAGAGCTTGATTCGCTTGTGCGCGTGAGTGATGAGGGCGCTGTTGTATCCATTCAAATGCCCGATGGGGGCTTTGTTGACAGAAGGGTTAATCAGGGCGTGGGGGAACGCTCTGTCCTGACGTGGGCCGAACCTTTAGAAGCCCTTCCTGTAAAGAATGCAATCTGGATGCTGTCTGAGGCGCGGCTCTCCCCTCTTCTTGCAAGAGTTGTGTCGATCAGGCAAACGGACCAGACGGAATATGAAATCTCAGCACTTGAGCACAATCCGTCAAAGTACGATGCGATTGAGAAGGGCTTGAGACTTGAAGCGCCGCCAACGTCCACCATCACCCCCGATGAAGCCATAAGACCAAGTAACTTCGTTGCGCAAGAATACACATACGAAATAACGCCCGGACGGATCGGGTCAAAGATTCTGCTGTCATGGACGGGGGAGTCGATCACATACGAGGTCAGGTGGAGAATCGCTTCTCCCGAATTGGGCAACTGGGTTGTCGTCAATACCGCTGTACCGAGTTATGAGATTGAAAATGTCCGCAAGGCCGTGTATGAGATTGAGCTGCGCGCCCTGGCACTGACAGGAACGCCATCAAGCCCTCTCTCTCTCTCATACGCTGTCGTTGGTAAGATATCCGCACCCGGCGAGGTTCTCAACTTCGTTGTGAAGAAGCGCCCATCTGACCTGCTGCTGACATGGGATGAGGTAAAAGATATCGATATCGCTGGCTATGAAGTGCGCGAGGGGCGGTCGTGGGATGATTCAAGGGTTGTGCAATCTGCATTCATGGGAACGGCCTGTACCGATGATCAAGAAGAGGCTGGCACTTACTCCTACTTCATTCGCTCAATAGACGCTACAGGCAATTATTCTGAGAATGTTACCACTTTTGTACTGACGCTGAACCGCCCCACCCCTGTGCAGTTATTTAATGCCGTGCAGTCTGGCGGGCGTGTCGAGTTCAGATGGAACGCAAACCCGGAAAAGGATGTCGTCAGCTACGAAATCCGCGAAGGAGCGTCCTGGGCACTGGGTACACTTGTCACACAAGTTAATGCAACAACCTACTCAATGGCGTCCGGCACAGTAACCGGCGACAGAACCTTTTGGATAAAAGCCATTGCTGCTCCCGGCATCGAAGGTGAGATAGCTGCATTTGTCGTAGTCAGCACATCAGAGCACGTTAACCGAAATGTGCTCGTTGAAATTGACGAGAAAGCGAATGGATGGAGTGGTAGCAAGTTGTACGCCACCACGCTGATTGACGACCTGGTGCTCGAAAAAGATGCCAAGTATGGTGAGTATTACGCCGAGGTAGAGCTTGCTATCCCTTTCATGGCGAGAAATATGGTGCATGTCGAGTACGACACCGTAGCACTGAGCGAGGAAACCTGGAAGGACGCGAACTACGCCTGGAACAGCGTCAACGCGCAGCGATCCTGGGTTGGCCGCAGTGCGACTGGCGACACCAGTCTCGAACTGATGATGGCGAGATATACAGGGCTTGCGCCATCTGCCATCGAAGGGTTCATCTTTGATGGGGATTGCATTGGCGAGAACGGGACAGTGCCGGTAGAAAACGAGAATGTAGAATGTGTGTCGGGGCGTTATCTGAACGGCGTGAGCATTAATCAAGACTCGCGCCTGACTTGGGTAATGAACATTCCCGAACACTTCAATTCTACCTTCTGGGTATCGCCGAGCGCGGTTGATGGGGACAGGGTTTTCTGGGTAGGGGGAACGGAATCGGGAGAAACACTGATCTGTGGCACGCATGAAAGAACTGCGTGTTTCTACCTTGAAGATTCCATGAAAAGACGCATAACCGTGCCCCTATTCCCCGAAGCGGGTGATCAGGTGCTGATCGGAATTGTCCAGACCGAAACCAGCAGAAGGCTTCATGTGGGCATTCTGGGCAAGAAATCGCTGTATACAGAAGCGCCAATTCCGCCTTTGGGAGGGTTGACCGCAGTTGCGCTGTACTATCCAGAAGACCTATAATGTAAGTAAGAACTTATATATGAATAAAGGAGTGAAATGAGTAAAACGGGGATTAAGGTGCATGGCGCTGTCGAGGTTACAGTAACCAGGCCAAATGGCGAGACAGAGACTGTAAAGCGCGATAATCTGATTACCAATGTTGGTTTTGACTTCCTGTGCGAGGCAATCGCGAGACAGACCGGCAGGCCAGCGGTTATGAACTACATCGCACTTGGGTCAGGCTCAAGAGGCGCTTCAGCCAATGACACTGCGCTGGTGAGCGAGGTGACAAGGGTGTTAGGAACGTATGGGCATGTGAACGGCTCTAAAACGTTCACCCTGTCAGCCACCCTCCCCGCACAGGGCGTTACGGGCAATTTTGTCGAAGCGGGTGTATTCAACAAATCAGGCTCAGGGGGAACCATGCTTGATCGTGTCACCTTCTCAAATATCTCAAAGGGCGTGCATGACACCCTGACGATCCAGTTCACCTTCACACTGTCCTAATATGTCAGATCAAGGCACTGTCTCGAAAACAGGCGGGGTTCCGTACACCTGGGCCAATTCCAACTTCGCGTGGAACTCGCCGGAAGCGACCCTTAAAAGTTGGGCAGACTTTTCGAGGAACAACAACTTTCGGGTATCTGCGAGCGAGTCCGTTAAGGTTGGTTCAAATCTCTCGCATCTCGAAGCACTGAAAAACGGGGAGGCGGACTCTTCCTTTTCCATCGCCAGTGATGTTGATGTTTATGTCGAGTCGCAAAGGAGAAGTGCCGATGCTGTCATTTCAGACCTTCTAATCAGTACCGACAGTTTCACCCATGACGATTTCAAATCGAGGATGCTCACGAGTGCCCCTGTTGGATATGAGCCATTCAGAATGTTCATGGAGGGCGACTACCACTACCAGAAGGCTATTTTCAAGGTCATCATGCGCTCTAACGGGCATGATATCGGGCGCTTGAAAGAACTGAAGATCACCATTGACGTGCCGGACATTTATGACTCGGGGGTTTGCTCAATGCCGCCTGAAAGAGTGACGATCCCCTTCAAAAGGAAATTCAACGCCCCTCCTGACGTTTCTGTGACGCTAAGGGGTGGATTGGTGATATCGCAACCAAAGCTGATTGACACGCAAAAGGACAGCTTTACGGTCGAGTTAATAGACGCTAACGGCGCGAGAGCATCGGGCGAAATTAGCTGGACAGCACGGGGTTATTAACACACAAATCTGTTGACTTAATGAAGTGAAAGCTGGATAATTGATAAGTAAGAACTTATATATAATTAAGTGAGCCAACGAGGAGACGAAGGAACGTATGCAGGGTTATAAAGACATCCCGGAAACAAGAAATGTAGGCGAGTCGAGGGCAGACATCCTGAACAACATTTTGACAGTAATGTCCAATAGTTCAGGGACAGCGTTCCCGACAACGAACCTGCAAGTCGGCATGAATTGCTGGAGGACCGACCAGCGCAAAATGTATGTGCTTGATGCAATTACCCCGATTGTGAAATGGGAGCTTGCTTTTGATGCCAGTTCAAATCAGGCGGATGCTGTGGTTTCAAAAGGTACGTTGACCAGCGCACTGAACTTCAACGCAACGCAGTATTTGCGTGGTGGTGTCTGGGAAATCGCACTGAGTAACTGGAATGGTTGTTCAGCAGCCCCGACCGGCCTGGGTTCCAGGGGAACGTTGATTTCCATTGTCGCCGCATCGGGAAGGAACCATATTTACATTGACGCGGCAACCGGGATAGCTATGCAGCGATCCTACCTCGGCACTGCATGGGGAAGCTGGTTCAGGTATATGACTATTGGGGAAGACTCCACCATGCTCATCTACCCAATGACGATAAGTGGCACCGTAAATGCTATTGTCGGCACAGGGGCGAATGCCCCCGTTACAGAACTGGCAGACGGCATTACGGTGTCCATACGTGTGCCAGGGCGCAACACCAATCCTAACCCCACATTCAAAGCAGACGCAACCGCAGCAAAGCCCGTAAGAAAATTCAACAACCTTCCACTGGACGAAGGCGATATGGTGGGGTATCACATTCTTCGATACTCGACTGCCTATGGGGTGTGGATTCTGCTGAACCCGGCAGTCACAGTGCCTCCAGGCGAAAAATCAGGCCAGATACTGACATGGGACGGGGGTAACTGGGCGCCGAAAGACCCACCAGCAGTCCCAACTATCACCGTAAGCACTGCGGAACTTATCGATGGAGAGTCTCCCCTGGCCCCAGGCTCCCTGTGGCTGACTGTTGAGGCGCTGTCGTAATGCCTAAAGGTCTTTGTGGAGCAGGTCCTGACGGTATTGCCAGAATACCTTTCGACTTCTATGCCGGTGATGAGAACGGAATCGCTCGACTTGTTATCGATGGCTATGTCGGTGATGAGAACGGAATCGCTCGACAGTTCTGGCCATCCAAAGCCCCCCCGCCAAACACTACGCTTTTCATTACCACATCACAAACATGGGTAGCGCCCGAAAGGGGCGAATACATCATTACGTGCGTTGGTGGTGGTGCGGGTGGAAATATCGGCAGCCCCTCCAAAGGCGGTGGCCCGGGCGCGGGTGGCGGTGGCAGTGGGTATATCACGAAAGGAGTATTTCTCCTTAAAAAGGGTCAAGAGGTTCCTATCGTGATTGGTGCCGCTGGTGGGCAGGCTGCCGCAGGTGGCACGACTACATTCATGACAATGACAGCCAATGGCGGCAGCCCAGGCGTAGCTGGCGCATCAGGCGGCGCAGGCGGTGCAGGTGGGTGTCGCGGGGGTAATGGCGGCGGTGCTGCAATTAACGGCAGCCCAGGCCAGGCCAACCCCGAATATGGCACCAGCGGCGGAACAGGTGGCACTGCTGGCTGGAACAGGGGTTATGGCGGCGGCGGTGGCGGCGCTGCGGGAGTTACCTTCCCTGGTCTAACCCTTCTTGCGGGCGGAACGGGTGGCGGTTCTGCGACCTCTGGCAGCGGTCAAGGCGGAACAGGCGGACGAGGCTATGGAGCCGGTGGTGGCGGCGGTGGTGCTAAGTACGGCGGTCCAGGCGGCGCGGGTGGCGCTGGCGTCCAGGGCATCGTTGTCATCGAATACTTTGTCAGACCTTAATGAACACTTAAACAAACTCACGGATAAGAACATGAACATTACTTATACCATCCAGCAATTTGAACCCCTTCAAGGGATTTTTGTCGTTGCTTTTAAAGCGGAGGGAGCTGCAAGCGAGATTGCTCTGAACATCCCCCTACCCCTGAAAGATGGGGCATTTCTGAAGGGCGAAGAACTTGACGACTTCATTCGTCAATACGCCCCTGTATCAAGTTTCGAGGTAGGGCAATTGACTTCTGCGCTGGACGCATCGGAAATTCAAAGCCTGATTCCTCAAGGGGGTGAAGGGATTGTAGAGCGAGTACAAGCCGAACTGGATGCCGGTCTGACGCAGTGGGTAGACAGTCAGATAGCAAAAAGACCGGATGGAACACCAGGATACGCTTCGGTAGACTCTGCGATCAAATACATCGACAACACGGTATTCAAGCAGTGGGCAGTAGAGGCTGTCGCAATCAGGGACTGGAACACCCGCGTCTGGGTAACTGCCCTGTCGCTGCTGAATGAGGTGCTGCCTCAGATCGCTGCGGGAAAAGCCCCTCCGACATTGGAAGAGGTTATCGCAAAGATGCCGGTATTCGTCTGGCCGGAGCTGTAATCACATGATGCTCTACGCCAAGTTCGCCTGGTTCTTTCTTCGTGACACATTGATCATGCTGACGGGGTTAGCTATGGCCCCCATTGTAGCAACCGATGTTGACGAAACCTGGAACATCATTGACCCCGCTGTAAAAGAAACCTGTCAGACGCCTGACTCCCTGATGAACGGCGATGGCGGAGACAAGGTTTTTTTCAAAAAGCAGATGACATGGTACTTGAGCTTCACTGACTTCGGGCAAAGAAAGTGGCGTGAGTGTTTTGCGCGGTGGTGGATCGCAACTCGCTGGCAATGGAGGAACACGACACACGGGTATTCGACATATGTGCTCGGACTGGATGAAACTGACCTGACGATTGTTGAAACGCCAAAGGGCAGAGGGTATCGCAAGACTGCTACGAAGGATGGTGAGGTTGTCGGTTTTGAATCAAAGATCGACCTCAAGTACCCCTGTCTTGAAAAGCGGTTCGTCATTCGGATGGGATGGAAGTTCGGATGGGATCGCCGGTTCCCTGCCCAGTTCGTCTTCTCAATCCGTCCCTGGCAGAGCATGTAAGGAGCATAAGCGAAATGGGACAAATCATGCATATCGTCATAGAAAGACTCTTTCTCCTGTTGCTGTGGGTTCTGAGCGTCATTGGAACGCTTTTTGCCCTCATCAAGATGCTCCTCTCGGTCTTCGCAAAACATCCCCGCACGATCATTTATGGCATCGCTGCTGACCAGTTCGCTAACGTGAGCATTGGTGGGCAGCCGGATGAAACAATCAGCTCCCGGGCCTACCGTGGCGCACTTGAGGGCAAGTTCTGGTGGTCTGTCTTGAGAACGGTTCTGGACTGGGTAGAGACGGATCATTGCAAACAGGCATACGAAAGCGAAATCAATCGCTCGCAACTGCCGAAAGATTTTCAGGGAAAGTGAGAATGGAAGAACTCTGCAAGGTCGTCTCGGTAGAAACAGCTATACCGGCTGCCATCGGCTCTCTCTTTGGCTCCTGGTTCTACAAAAAAGTCTACCCCAAGCCGTTCGACTTTCTGATGTTCTACATGTTAGGAACGGTTCTCTCGATTGCAAGCTCCCCTGTTGTCGCTTCCCTCTGGAAGGTGACGGCAGAAGGAAAGATCGTCTTTATATCACTTGTACTGGGATTGCTCGGAGCACCCATTGCATCTTCAATCATCAAAGGGGTCAAAGCATCTAATTGGTGGTCACTGATCATGTCACGATATGGAAGAAAGAAGGAGAACTAAATGAGCTGGATGGACTCGATGGATTGGCTCGCAATGATCAATTATGCTGCGGTAGCGGTCATTCTGGTCAGTGTGATTGTCCAGGTGTTTTCAACGTGTATTGAGGATAGCTGGATCGGGAAAGTCATTATCTCTCTGGTAGCGGTTGCCTGCCTGGGAACACTCTGCACAACGTACCACATTCAGGACAAGCCTGACTTTGCAGAAGCGATGTTTAACGGAACGGTAGCGATTTACATTCTGTATAACATCATCTTCTACACCTTCCTGAAGCCGAAGTACGATGCGCAAGAAAAAGGCGAGGTGAAGTCATGACCAGACTGACCAAGCATTTCACCCTTGAGGAGCTGACCTATTCAGCGACAGCGATCAAGCACGGGATTGACAACACGCCCAATGCAGAGCAGATCAAGAACCTGAAAGCACTGGCAGAGACGCTGGAAGAAGTCAGGGCGTACCTGAGCAAGAAAGCCGGCAAGACCATCCCCATCTACATCAAAGAATCAAATGGATCTGGTTACAGGAACGCAGCGGTCAACAAGCTGGTCAACGGTGTGCCGAACTCAGACCACATGCAGGGGCTTGCAGCAGACATAACAGCACCCGCTTTCGGGAATGTCAAACAGGTTTGCGCCGCGATCAAAGAGTCAGGCATCAAGCTCGACCAGTGCATCAATGAATACAACAAGTGGGTCCACATCGGTGTTGGTAAAAGGATGCGCAACCAGCACTTCAAGATAGGGTAAGCGATGTTCAAAGCTATCGGGAAATATCTGAGTGTTGCGGTAATCGCCCTGCTTGTCGGGTTTGGTGGCGGGTATTACTTCAGCACTCTGCTGGCGAAGTCAAGCAAGGTTGAGTCCCTTCAACAGGACAAGAAAAACACCGCTGAGAACATCCAGAAAGCCCAGGACACAAGCAAACAGCTTGATGATGAGAAACGGGTTGTCGATGCTGATACCGCTTCCACGAGAGAAGCTGTAAGCAAGCAAGTCAAAGCACAAGTTCAAAAAACCACAAAAGAAGGAGTAAAGAATGAGGTATGCAGTAGTCCTAGCCCTTTCATGCTTAATGTTGGCACTGTCAGGCTGCTCAACAATCACAGAAGGGGCGTTGTTGGTGCCGCCAGCATCAGCGATGAATTATTCGCAACCCCTTCCGATATTGGAGTAGACAAGCTGGTAGATGCTGACATTGTTGTTGTCGGCATGTATCGGAAACTGGCGAAAGAGCACGATACGCTGGTTGACTGGGTTAACAAAGAGATAGTGCAGAAACAAATTCAGGCGCGTTGATCGCGCCTGTTTTGCAAAAAGGATAATTAATGACGCAAGGAAACGCAAAAGTTTCAAATGATGAGCTTATCAGTGCATTCAATGACACAAAGAAGTTCCCCAAAACAGCAGACATAGCAGACCATTTTGGCGTATCAGACAGGACCATCAGGAACTGGATTTCAAACCTCAAGAAAGATGACGAGTACAGGGAAGCAATCATCGCCCGTAAAGCGGGTGGCCCGCTGCTCTCGGAAGATACTACCAAGATCACGGATGACTGGACCGCTGAAGAGTGCATTGCAGAGCTTCGCCGAGTCGCCCTTCTCTACCCGGAGGTATCCATTTCAAGAAACTTCTTCAGGGTGCATGGGGATATCGCAGAGTCGGTCTGGAACAAGCATTTCGGCACCTTTGAAGAATACATGCGTCAGGCGGGTGTCAAGCTGACAAGATATCAGCACGGCCATGAACGCGCCATTGCAAAGCACGCTTCTGTCGATCACTACCGTGCTTTAGGAGCGTCACGCAAAGAATATGAGGGCAAGTACCTTCGGGATAACGGAAGCCGGTTCAAAACCATCATGGTCTGCTCTGACCTCCATGACATAGACATTGACCCCTTCTTCCTGCGTGTATGGCTCGATGCAGTAAAGCGGGTACAGCCCGATGTTATTTCGCTGGTTGGTGACATATTTGACCTGCCTGAGTTCGGGAAGTACACGGTCGATCCGCGTGAGTGGGATGTTGTCGGGAGACTCAAGTTCGCACATGAGCAAATTCTCAAGCCAATGAGAGAAGCTGCCCCAGAAGCCCAGATTGACTTTATCGAGGGCAACCACGAACACAGGTTGATCAGGCACCTTGCTGACGCAACACCTGCGCTGAGGGCGGTATTGTCAGACCTGCACGGGTTCACGGTATCAAAGCTGTTCGGGCTTGACGAGTTCGAGATTAATTACATTGCCAAAGCAGACTTAGCAACGTTCAGCAAGCGGGAGCTTGAGGGTGAGCTGGCAAATAACTACAAGGTGTATTACGACACCGTGCTTTGCCATCACTTCCCTCATGCGAGAAATATGGGGATGCCCGGGGTTAACGGACATCACCACCAGCATCAGGTATGGCCGATGTTCAATCCTATTTACGGTGCTTATGAATGGCATCAACTGGGATGTGGGCACAAGCGGTCAGCAACCTTTTGCGAAGGTGAGCGATGGCACTGCGGGTTTGCCTTGATTCATGTCGATACAGTTACCAGAAATACCAGCTTCGAGTATGTACCAGTGACTGATATCGCCATTCTCGGGGGTAAATGGTATTACCGGTTCCCTGAAGAGGGCGCCGCAACAAAGACAGATCGTATTTTGATTAACTCATGATAGGAAAATGATGGCAAACGCTAATGGTAAAAAGCCCAAGGCTTCAAGAACAAGGAAAGCAAGAGAACAGCAACAGCAGGATGAGCTTCCACCTCTTACCATAAAGAAAGCGCCGCCGTTAGAGCCGAGAAATACGAAGCAGAGAAACTATATCAACGCCATCAAGAACTTCCAGGTGACGTTCGGTATCGGGCCTGCTGGCACGGGCAAGACATATATTGCTGGTGCTATCGCATGTGACATGCTGCTGTCAAAGTCTGTTGAAAAGATCATCATTACCCGCCCCGCTGTTGAAGCTGGCGAGTTCCTGGGCTTCCTGCCAGGCGAACTCGAAGAAAAGTATGCGCCCTACCTCGCAGCATTCTATGATGTATTGCATGAGAGGCTTGGTAAAGCGCAGGTGGAGTACATGATCAAATCGGGAAGGATTGAAGCAATCCCCTTCGCTTACATGCGGGGAAGGACGTTCAAGAATTGCCTGGTGATCCTTGATGAAGCGCAGAATGCGACAGCAGCCCAGATGAAGCTGTTTCTGACGCGCATCGGCGATGATTGCAAGGTGATTATTGATGGTGACGCTTCCCAGACTGATATCCCGAACTCCGGGCTGATGGATGCTATCAAGAGAATCTCATACATCCCTACGGTCAAGGTTGTGGAATTTTCAAAGTCAGATGTTGTCAGGTCGTCATTCGTCAGTGAAGTAATCACTGCTTATGACAACAGCCTGGCTAAGGCTGCGTAATTTGCAGCAAAACACATGACGCCGCGCCCTGAATCGAATATAGTTAGGTGAATTGCCATTTCTATCCAGGAAGCGTTATGGAATTTGATGTTGTCATTGTCGGGAGTGGGTTAGCGGGGCTGTCTGTTGCACTGAGACTGCCCTCCTCCTGCCGTATCGCCCTGATCTGCAAGCGCACACTTGATGAGAGTGCAAGCAATTATGCGCAGGGCGGTATAGCGGCGGTTCTAGACCCGGTTGACTCCATTGAACAGCATGTAGCGGACACAATGCGAGCCGGTGCGGGGCTTTGCGAAGAGGGTGTCACCCGCTTTATCGTGGAAAACGGGGCTGAGGCAATCGACTGGCTGATTGATCTGGGTGTGCCTTTTTCCCGTGATGAAAACTCCGCATTTGGCTTTCATCTGACCCGGGAAGGCGGTCACAGCGAAAGACGTATCATTCATGCGGCAGATGCGACCGGACATGCGGTGCAGGTCACGCTTGAAAAGAAACTTCGCGCCAGCAGCAACATCAGCATCTTTGAAAACCATTCCGCTGTTGACCTGATCACATCTGACCGACTGGGTTCTGACAAGCACCCGCCCCGCTGCCACGGGTTGTATGTGCTTGATGAAAGTGCTGGCAAAGTACGAACCTTTTCAGCAAAGCATACTGTGCTGGCAACAGGCGGCGCAGGCAAGGTCTACCTGTATACCACTAACCCTGATACCGCAAGCGGTGACGGGATCGCGATGGCATGGCGTGCAGGTTGTCGGGTCAGCAATATGGAGTTTGTCCAGTTTCACCCGACCTGTCTGTATCATCCCTGGGCCAAGTCTTTTCTGATTTCTGAAGCGGTTCGTGGCGAGGGTGGCCAATTAAAGCTGCCGCCAGAGGCCGGCAGTGACGCCGGAAAGCGTTTCATGGATTGGCATGACTCCCGGGGTGAACTGGCTTCGCGTGACATCGTGGCCAAGGCAATCGACTTTGAAATGAAAAAGCGCGGCCTGGACCATGTGAACCTGGATATCACGCACCAGAGCGCTGATTTCCTGAAAAGCCATTTCCCGACAATCCATGCGCGGTGTCTTGAACTGGGGATCGACATAACCAAGCAGCCGATCCCGGTTGTGCCTGCTGCGCACTATACCTGTGGCGGGGTTGTCACAGATGCTAAGGGCAGAACAGATATTAACGGTCTGTATGTTGTGGGCGAAGCGGCCTGTACCGGGTTGCACGGTGCTAACCGACTGGCCAGCAATTCCCTCCTGGAATGCCTGGTGCTCGGCAGGATGGCGGCAGAGGATATCGCAGCACAGGCCGATGTGCGACTGATTCCCCTCCCTGCATGGGACGAAAGCCAGGTTTCAAACCCGAACGAGGAAGTGGTGATTTCTCACAACTGGGATGAACTGCGCCGCTTCATGTGGGATTATGTTGGTATTGTCAGAACAACAAAGCGTCTGGAACGTGCACAGCGCCGCATACAGCTTCTGAAAGAAGAAATTGACGAGTATTACGCCAACTTTATCGTGTCAAACAACCTGCTGGAACTGCGCAACCTTGTCGAGGTTGCTGCGCTGATCGTGGAAAGTGCCCTCTCCCGCAATGAAAGCCGGGGGCTGCATTACAGCCAGGATTTCCCGGAAACGCACCCCAAGGCGTACCCGAGTATTCTTACTCCGCAAAAACGGCGGCGCTCACTTTTGAATTAATTTGAAACAATTACAAAATTCGCACTACAATAAAGTAAGTAAGAACTTATTTTCATATATGACAACGACCATGCCACTAATTCAGAACGATCATAAAGATTCTTACTACAATAAAGTAAGTAAGAACTTATTCTCTTTATTTAAGGTAGTGCAATGACTTGCTGCGAAAGCATTCATTTTGACGTGGAAGAAATCCTGAAAGAACTGAAGTGGTTCGATTACCGCTTCATGAAGCCAAATCAGGCAACGCTGCTCTTCGCTCGTCATTATGTGTGCATTTACAAAGAGTTTTACGCGAAGACAAAAAGCGTGAATGGCGCTGACGACCTGGACTTCAACTTTCTGAAAGACATGGCGGGAGCATTAAGGGATGCAAGACGGGCTGCGGACCGCATCGGGTGCCGGTACGGGTTCTATATCCGTTTTGCGTTTAACAGGGCTTTTGAGCAGGCAAGCAGGTTTCTGCCCCTGCCGGGCAAGCTGTGCGAAGAAACCCTGGTCCTTGATGTCGCTGATGCCTGGGAAAGATGGACAAAGGTCAGCTTGCAGCTTGCAGGGTCAGAGCACTACCTGAATAAAAATCACCGGCCTGATTGCCCCCATCAGGCTGCCTATCACACTTATCTCATTGAACAGGTGAAACAAAGGGAACAGCCTCACATCGCGCTTTACAGGGTGATGTGCAAAGAGGAAATGCTTCCCGAAGACATAGCAAGAAAACATTTTTCAGAAGATGTGATGAAAAAAGCACTTTCATCGCGTCCGTAACCACATTTATTTAACCTTATTTTTAGGAGTTAGCATGTTTGCATCGAAAGACCCAATCCGTATTGAACAACAAAGAGAAGGTCTTAACCGCAGCAGAGGCGGTAACAGTAGTAGCAGTAAAACCACGGGGAAGGCCCGGTCTGCAAGGGGGCATGAAGGACTTTTGAAGGGTATTCACAACGCGGGTGGCATTTTGCAGATCGTCCTGGCAGCAAGTGGCGACAAGGTGCGAGGGAAGCTCACCCATCACGATCCATACACGATCACGCTCTCGGTTGACGGAGAAAATGTCGTGTATTTCAAACACGCTATCGAGAGTTTCAAACAAGTACAGGTGCATTGATGGTGGCGGTAGTCGAACGGGAGGTTTTAGCGCCTCCCGCAGAGCCTGTCGTCTCTGAAGACCCTGCCGCAGTCTACGAGTTTGATGATGCATTTCAGGGCAAGGTAGCAGCCCTCTGCCTGCGTGACGGGAACTTCCTGCAACGTACAGAGGGGCTGATTCGCCCTGAATACTTTGAGAATGTGGTGGATGCGCACTTGGTCAGCATCGCTACCCGCTATTACGAGAAATACCGTCAGAAGCCGGGTGACGTTGCCACGCTGGTATCCCTTGTCAAAGAAGATGTAGCGAACAAGGTTATCAGAAAAGAAACCATGCCCCTCATGGCACCCAGGATCAAAGAACTCATGACCTGTGACGTGTCGGATCGTGATTACGTCATTGATCAGGTGTCCAACTTTGCCCGTTACCAGGCGGTAGCAAAAGCGGTACTTGATTCGGTAGAGCATCTGAGCCTGCGCAACTTTGACAAGATTCAGAACATTGTTCAGAAAGCATTGTCCGTGGGCGCAAGTGCAGATGTTGCATCGTATGACTATGGGGAAATGATCGAGTCCCGAACGGAGAAGCGGCTTGATCGCGTGTCCGGGAAGGCTGCACCAACCGGTATCACAACCGGTTACGCGGAGATAGACAAATACCTGTATCACCACGGATGGGGCAAACGGGAACTGTCGGTACTGATGGGGCCTGCAAAGTCAGGTAAAACGACCGCGCTGATGGGCTTCGGCATTTCAGCGGCTGCGCATCTGTATAGATACAACGTCCTGTATGTCACGCTTGAAGTTTCAGCAGAGATTATTGCGGATCGCATGGACGCGTGTATTGCAGATCAGGTGATGTTTGAGCTTGATGGCAGTGTTCATGACGTGAAAGCAAAAGTCTCGGAATGGAAGAAAAAGGCCGGGCGGTTCGTGATCCAGGAGTTCCCATCCGGGACGATGAAAGTCTCTGACCTGCGGCGGGTGATCAACAAGCACAAAGCGGACGGGTTGATCTTTGACCTGATCATTGTTGACTACGCTGACCTGATGGCACCAGAAAGATACACAGATAACGCAATCGAAAACTCGAAAAACGTCTATGTGAATCTGAGGGGGCTGGCAATGGAAGAAGATGTGGCCATGCTGACAGCAACCCAGACCAACCGCGAAGGTGCGAAGAAGATGGTTGCCACCATGACTGACGTGGCAGACGACTTCAACAAGGTCAGGATCGCGGACATCATCATTTCAATCAACAGAACAGAAGAAGAACGGGCTGTGAACCAGGCACGTTTGTACTTCGCTGCGGTGAGAAATGGCAAGGGCGGGTTCTCCGTCCGGATCGAGCAGGACACAGACCGGATGAAGTTCATCAAATCTGTTCTGGGTGAAGAGTAATTCCGTAACCGTATCAGCATAGTGACACCATGAAACATAACCATGACGACCTCGAAGAACTGTTAGAGAAGATCGACATTGAATCCTATCTCGACAGGGAAGGTATCGACTACAAGGTAAGAAGTGGCCGAAGCGGGACACAACTGAACCTGAAGGAGTGCCCTTACTGCGGCGGTGATGGGTGGAAGGTGTATCTCAATGCTGATACGGGCCTGGGGAATTGCTTTTCAGGCTCATGCGACAAGAAGACTTTCAACAAGTATTCATTTATCCAGGGCCATACAGGGCTAGGGGGAAAGGCTTTGAGGGAGCATCTGCGCTCTGTTGCGACAGAGTTTGGGTGGCGGCCGCCAAGAAAAGCGGTGGTCGCTGTTCATACCGATGTAAAAGAACTCAAGCTGCCCCCTACCCTGCCCCTGCCAATCAAGGGCAGAAACCTGTCTTACCTGCAAAACAGGGGCATTGATCTTGATGCTTGCAAATACTTTCACCTGAGCTTTTGCAGGGAGGGGTATTTCGGCATGAGGGTAATCATCCCGATCTTTGATCTTGAAGGAAATCTGGTGTCTTTTCAGGGGCGTGATATCACGGGGAGCGCGGATGAGAAATACCTGTTCCCTGCCGGTTTCGCGTCAACAGGCGAACACTTGTACAACGGCCACAACGTTTTCAAGACAGACCACATTGTCGTGTGCGAAGGCGTGTTTGACGTGATTGCAACCAAGCTGGCGCTGGATCGTGACCCTGAACTGAGGGATATCGTACCGATAGGCACATTCGGGATGGCGCTGTCAGTGCCGCAACTGGACAAGTTCCAGATTCTGCAAAGAAGAGGCGTGAAGACCATCACGATGATGTGGGATGGAGAGGTCGCAGCAACCAAACATGCGGTAGCTGCCGGCATTCAATTAAAGGGACTTGGGTTTCATGTGAGACTCGCCATGCTTCCACCAGGAGAAGACCCGAACAGCATCCCCCCAAACATCGTCAGGGACAGTTATTACGCGGCAAAGAGCCTCGACAAGGTTGCTGCCGTACAGATCATCATGGAACGAATAAGACAAAACAAGGTCGCGGGATTGACCAAGTAATTACACGCCATACCGGGCTTTTTAATATGTAATTTCTGACCGATTTACAAGGGGTTGAATATGAACACAGAACACAACGTAACGTACCTGCCATCCGCATCAAGGGGTGGTGATAACGCGTATTACCTGAACGGGTGCGACACAGCCGGTCACTGCCCTGCTTATGCGGCATGTCTTCACAAGATCAACATGGTGGAGAGCAGACGGGATGCAGAGGTGATTAACCAGGACTGCACAACTGAAATAAGAAAGGGGCGATGCAAAGCCCTGCACATGCGCCAGGAAGAAGACTTAAAGGGTGTCGCCCTGTATTACATCCCGAGGGCATCAGTGAAGCAATGGGATGAACTGGCATTAACACGGGAGAAGAGAGAACCGAAGAAACGATCTGTCATTTCGACAAAGATGCACGCAAAGAGCATTCTGGATTCAATTGACCAGACGAGCTTTGCGGATGTGATTAACCAGGCTACGGCTTAAACGTAAAGGAAAGAATATGATGAACACAGACATGCATCCATCGCATGATGAAGAAATTGCAGAAATCGCGCTGGTGGACTCTTACCGAAAAGAGATTGTTGCCAAAGTTATTGAGGCAATCAAGCCCGATAATGAAGATGGTGCAATGACCTTCATGTACGGCGGTGCTATCAGCATGGCGCTGATGGAGATTGCTGCCGCCAATTCCCTGATGATGATGCAGAATGTCTCAAAAGACAAGGAAGAACTCAGGCAGAAATTCATGCAGATGTGGAATGTCATGAGTGACGATTCGACAGCCCTCATGATGGCACGTATCGAAGAAATGGATCTTGCTGCAACGCCAGCGGCATCCACTTCAGCTCACTGACAGGTGCGCCCATGTGTGAAACAGACGACATGAGCAGCCGTGGGGTGTTTCGTGCCATTGAGCACCTCGCCGCCACCAGCAGCAAGAATGAAAAAGAAGCCCTGATCGCGGAGTACGGGAAAGAACATCTGTTCAAGGAAGTCCTGGTCGCGGCACTGAATCCCTTTATCACTTATGGCATTGCAAACCTTGACGAGCCGGTAAGAACCGATGGCGGCCATTCTTTCACGGGAGAGACGTGGAACCTGCTTGATGATCTTGCTACACGCAAGCTGACGGGCAATGCGGCGAGGGATGCCGTAGCGGAGCATATCTCAAAACTGGATGGCGAGTCCGCAACCTTGCTGCAACGCATCATCAAGAAAGACCTTCGGGCGGGGTTCTCTGAATCGACCGTCAACAAGGCCATCCCGGGACTGGTGCCGACTTTTGACTGTATGCTGGCATACAAGTTCAGTGACCATAAGCACAAGCTGACCTTCCCCCTCTATGCAGAGCCGAAGTATGACGGGGTTCGGGTACTGACCTTCGTTAACACCTATGCGGATACCGTTCACTTCTACTCAAGGTCAGGCAAAGAGTTCACCACCTTTGAGCACTTGAAGGAACCGGTTCTAAGGGTGGCGAAAAAGTATCTCGAAACCCTGAGTGAACAGGCCCAGGCCGAGTATGCTTCCATTGTGCTTGATGCCGAAGTGGTGTCAGGGAAGTTCAACAAAACGGTATCAGATGTGCGGAAGAAAAGCGACCAGGCAACGGACGCAACCCTGTATGTCTTTGACCTGTTGCCTGAAAAGACATTCAGGACAGAAGCAAAGGGAGGCTGCCCCAAAGCGGGTGATTACAAGACCCGCAGAAGCCGCCTGGAGGCGTTTGCAGGGCTTAAAAAAGATTCCGACCCGCTGATACTGGTTCCCTCGATAAAGGTCAACAGCGAGGCTGAGGTAGACGCCCTGTACGCCGATGCTCGGTCAAGAGGTCTGGAAGGTTTGATCATCAAGTCCTCTGATGGGCTGTATCACAGACGCAGAAACCACGCCTGGACGCGAATCAAGGCAGAGGACTCGGTTGACGTGAAAGTCACAGGCGCTGAAGAAGGCACCGGCAAGTACAGGGGAATGCTTGGCGCACTCATTGTTGACTTCAAGGGTGTGAGTGTCAATGTGGGCACAGGGCTTTCAGACCAGCAGCGATACTCCTTCTGGGATGCGTTCCAGAAAGATGAGCAGAACCTGATTGGCCGGTTAATCGAGGTCCAGTATCACGAAGTAACACCGGACGGCTCCCTGCGCCACCCTCGATTTATCCGATTCAGGGATGATAAGGATGTCGAGTAAATGAATCCCTTTCGGGATTGACTACCCTACCCCCGGACCTGGAGCTTTTTACCCCTGCTTACTGGTCTGGGGGCTTTCAATTCTTCTGACATTCTTTTTCTGTGAGTGGTTTTCCACCTGCCCACCATCTTTTCAAGAGATTCAACATCAGCCTTGGTGGTGGGAGCGACTGGCAAACCGTCAGAAAAAGACCGGATAAGCGCAAGGGTTGTCTTTTCGTGAGTAGGAAGTCCGTGATCTATGATGCTCTGCACAATCACCCAAAGTTCGGGGGAATATTCTTCGAGAGCCATTCCGAGAACGGTGAATGGATCTTTTCCAACAGCTTGTGCAAATGCCGCGACTTTGTTGATAGGCATTTTATCTACACCGTTTTTAATGCGGGTAAGCCTGACCTGGGAGTTGAAGCCCATTTCTTTGGCAATAGCGGTTTGAGTCTTGCCAGAAGCCACGATTGCGTGATCGACAAATTCCGCGAAAGTCATGCGGGGAAGATCAATTGGTGTCTGAGGTTTTTTGCTCATAAGCACCTCCATATAAGAATAAAGATAAAAAATGCATGATGCACTTTCTATCATAGTAAAAGAAACTACACGTTTATTAGTTTTTATTTGTAAGTAATAACTTTCTTTACAAAACAATGCGAGTTTCCCTCTTTGCCAAAAAAAAGTCAACTATATTTGAACATTAAGGGATGTAGCAAATCTCCGTTTATTTATTTCACAAGGATATAGAAAGATGTTTTTTATAGAGGCAAAAGAGGTCAATCAAGCAGAAGCAGACACGCTTTATCAAAATGAAGTTCTCAACAAGGTTGATCTGGGACTGGTCAATATATTGATGTTATCGAAAGACCAGATAATGATTAATACCGCTGACGGCCGCACCGCCCTCATCAAAATCGCCATATAAAACATTTAGTTATATTTCGGTATTGGTCAGCCAATACCCGATTTATAACATTGTTTTTAAAGGTAATTCTTACTTACTAAAGAGGGTATATGAAGAACAAGGCAATCATATTAAGAGAGAAAGTCGGCCGGCTGGTTGAACTTATCGCAGAGAGAAAAATCCGGGTAACGCAAGCAGGCACAGATGCTTATGTCCGTTACAGCAAAACCGGTGTTCCCGAACTGGTGAATATCCCATACATCCCTGAAGACGCAAGCACGGTGTTCATGGCAGCTATCGAAGGCTTTCTTGACCATGAGGTAGCGCACGTCCTTTTCAGCGATTACAAGGCCATCGCAAAAGGGAACAAGGCCGGTGTAAAGGAACTACACAATATCATCGAAGACGCATTTATTGAAAAGAAGATGGCGGACACCTTCCCGGGGTCAGGACTGAACCTGCGAAATGTTGGTGAATACTTTCTTGATGAATATGTTGAGAAGAAACTGAAAGAAGGTGGTGATCCGATGGGATTGCTGATTGTACCGGCGATCCGCGCATGGTCAGGACAGTCGCTGTACAAAGACTTCATGAAAGACAAGTGGCACCTCATCCCTGAAGTGGTGGCGAGGATGGGGGAGTATGCGGAAAAGACGCTCCCTGGCATCAGATCGTCCCAGGATGGACTTAATGCTGCGCTGGAAATCAAGAAACTGCTGGAGTTACCGGAGGAAGAAGAAGGTGAAGACGGCAGCTCCAAGCCCAGAAAAGGCGCAACGAAGGCAAAGTCAAAGAAAGGGGCAAAGGGGGCGAAAGCGGTAAAAATGACCGACAAGTCTGACGAAATGGAAGGTGGCGGTGCTGATCCTGATTCTGACGATTCTGGCGATTCTGATGATTCACCAGAAATGGACGATGGTGACGGTGAGAAGGAGCCGGGTGAAGATTCCTCTGAAGAGGGGGAAGGTGAAGATTCCTCTGAGAAGGGCGGGTCTGAAGAAAAGGAAGACAAGGCCGAAGATACCGGTGACGAAGGTTCTGGCGATTCTGAAAAAGAGAAAGAATCTGAAGAAAAGAAAGCACCTGAAGAAGAGAAGAAGTCGGAGGGTGAGAAAGGGAAGGATGAAACGTCCCTGTTTGACAGGCTTATGAGCGAAACCGAAGACTATGGCGATGCACTCTCAAAAGCCCTGTCCGAAGAATCCCGCAAGGCAATGTCAACAGCGGAATACCGGGTGTACTCCACTGACTTTGATGTGATCAAGCCCCTGCCGGTGAACGGGTTTGATGATTACATGCTGACTGATATGCAGAAAAAGGTGGACACCATTGTCGGCCCACTTCAGAAAGACCTTGAGAGGGCCATCGCTGCCCGATCCGCAGCGACATGGGCGTCAGGGTTCCGGTCCGGGAAACTTCATGCAGCAAGCCTGGCAAGACTCACAACCTTTGGTGACACGCGGGTATTCAGGCGCAAGCACGTTGGCGACACAAAGGATGTCGCAGTGACGCTGCTGATCGACTGTTCAGGCTCAATGTGCAATGACGGAAAGATCAGGGTGGCGGGGCAGACGGCATACGGATTGTCTTCTGTACTCGAAAAGATCGGCATTAATCATGAGGTACTTGGCTTCACGACCGTTTGTGACGGAAAGTTGTGGAATCTCATAAAGAAGGAAAAAGACCCCTACAGCTACGCAAGGAGTGAGCCATTGGCGACCTATGTGATCAAAGAGTTTACAGAGCGTCTCAATAACGAGAACAGAAAGCGGTTTGCCTGTGTTGCATCAGGGTGCGTGAACCTGCGCGAGAACGTGGATGGTGAATCCCTGCTGATAGCGGCTACCCGTCTCGACCAGCGGAGGGAAAAGCGAAAGATCATCATGGTGCTGTCAGACGGTCAACCGGCCTGCCCTCCTGGTAACAGAAACGGACAGTTGAAAAAGCATCTGGTGAAAGCGGTGAAGACTGTCGAGTCACATGGAATTGAAACACTGGGCATTGGCATTCTGACATCCGCGCCCAAAAACTATTACCCGAAGTCGGTGGTTCTGAACAATCTGTCTGACCTGCCAACAACCGTGATCGCAGAAATCAAAAAACTTCTGGTTCCTGCTTGAAAGTAAGTAAGAACTTATATACTATGTTAAGGTCTTACTTACTAATTAATTCTGATTCCAGACACCGCTGCTTACTATCTATTTAATAGATAAAGCATTTTTAGTTAATTAAGACCTTATATTTTTAATGGAGACACCTAATGTCAAAAATCAAGTGTGAAATCTGTGGCGCAGATACCCATGCAATCGAAGTGCATATCAAGCGTGACCATCCTGAAGTAACCCTGGATGAATATGTCGCAAAGTATCCTGACGCCCCGCTTCTGTCAGAAATGGCAAAGCAAAAACTCAAAGAACAGCAGGAACTGAAGGAAAGAACCGCAAAGGCTGCCCGTCCTGTGACTGAAACCGCGCATGACAAGAAACCGATGCATGAGGTCTTTGGACTGGGCAAGGTAGCAGGCGCAATGAACGCAGCCGGTCAACCGTACCTCGTTTCTGTCACAACATCTGAATATGAGGACATGGTTCCTGACCTTGACCTGGATTACGTGTTCGAGCTGGAAGGTCTGAAAAACGTCCTGATGGCGATTGAAATGAACATCCCGGCATACGTGTGGGGTCATGCAGGCACAGGCAAAACAACCCTGATCGAGCAGGTGGCAGCGCGGACAAAACGGCCGCTGCTGCGCGTGCAGCATACGGTAAACACCGAAGAGGCGCACGTTGTTGGTCAGTGGACTGCCCGGGCTGGCGAAACCATCTTTGAACTTGGCCCTCTCGCCCTTGCAATGAAGCATGGCTGGATTTATCTGGCTGACGAGTACGATTTTGCGCTCCCGGCTGTTCTGGCGGTCTATCAGCCCGTACTTGAGGGCAAGTCACTGGTGATCAAAGAGGCTGACTCCCTTAATCGCATTATCCGCCCTCACCCGAATTTCAGGTTCATTGCTACGGGCAACACGAATGGATCGGGCGATGAAACATCCCTGTATCAGGGCACGTCAATTCAGAATGCTGCGAACTATGACCGCTTTCACATGGTTCTTGAAATGAAGTACATGGAACCGGAACTTGAAAAACAGGTTCTTATCAACCAGGCAAAGATTGACAAGGGCGATGCTGAAAGGTTTGTCGAGTTTGCAAACCGCGTCAGAGAACAGTTCAGTGGCTCAAAAATATCAAGCCCCATATCGCCGAGAACCCTGATTGCTGCGGCAACCATTGGGTACATCAAGGGGAATTTCAGAACAGGACTTGCACTCGCATGGGCGAACAAGTTACCGAGAATGGACAGGGAGGTAGTCGATGGACTCGCACAACGCATTTTCGGCTGAGATTCAAACGATAGGGGAGTACGACACTAATTCCAAAGGTCAGTTCAAAGCTGACTTTTGGGATTACGAGAAACTGATCCACACGTTCGCAAAAGCGGTTTATGGACGGGCAATGACTTCAGGGATTTTCACCACATACGAAGATATTTTCCAGGATATGTGCGAAACCTTCGTTAAGGCGCAGAAAACGTTTGACCCCGGCATGGGGCTGAAGTTCTCCACCTATCTTGGCAGGTCGATCTACAACAATATCAACCACCAATTCAAGAGAGAAATAAGGTTGATGGAGGCACTCGGGATGGTGTACCTGGAAGAGTTGAATTGCCAGGACGAAGAAGGTGTCGCAGCAGGATGGGAAAACATTAATCTCGGAATTTACAGCGAGGCAGGCGAAGCGAGTATGCGTATCCGGGAAGCAAAAGATTCAATAAAGAAATTGTCACCAAAAGCAAAGCGGGTAATCAGGGAACTGATCAACCCTTCCCGGGGCTTGGTCGCGTTACATGAAGAAAGAAGGGCGAAGGTGCGAAGGGCCGTTGTTGATGGCGGCCACGTACCGCGCATCCCCAGAGAAATCGACATACGGTTGATTTTCAAGCACTTTGAATGGGACAAGAGAACCAAGGATCAAGTGAAGGGCGAGTTTGCCCGTGTCCTCGGTGTAAAAATTTAACCCCCGTGTCCAACTTCCACAATAAGGATTATTAATGACTATAAGCCATGCCCTCGCGGTTCGTTCTGATCACAGTATTGGTGAATCTATTATGCAGATTGACTTCATCGTGGACAAAGCGAAGGAGCTTGGGTTCTCGACCGTGGCACTGACTGACACCATGACTGTATCGGGTGTGGTGCCATTCACAAACAGGTGTCTTAAACAGGGCATCAAGCCCGTAACCGGCTGCACATTGCGGGTGTACCAGGACCCGCTTTACAGGAAGCCCAAGAAGTCGTCAGGAGAGGTTGAAAAAGACAATCCCTTCTATCAGTTAAAGGTTTATGTGAAGAGTGACAATGGTTTCAAGTCATTGATGAAACTGCTGTCAAAGGGCAACAGTGCCGAATACTTTTACTACCACAGCAGGGTCGGCATTGATGATGTGATGGATCTTGAAGATGTGGTTGTGACCACGGGTGACTTGTTCAACCTGTTCCACAGTCGTGATCACCTTGAGATTCTGGAAAGACTTTCATCAAAGTTTGAAACCTTTGTTGAAATCAGCCCCATCAATACGCCTCTGTTCGATACCCTGAATGAAAAGGCGATCAATGCTGCGAGAAAGACCGGTTGCAGGTTGCTTGCGACCTACCCTTTCTTTTATGGCTCCCCGGAAGATGCGGGTGCGTTGGATGTGCTTCGCGCAATTGCGATTAACGCAAAGATGAGCGATGTATGGCTCCCCCGCCCTTACACAAGGGATTGGAGCTTTGCGTCACCCGAAACGCTTGCTGTCAGAATGCTTGAGTTGAGCAAGCGTCTGGGCATGACAAGGGAGGAAGTCAAACAGTCCCTGCGCTCTCCGGGCGAATTGGTTGATGCGTGTCAGTACCGGTTCGAGAAGCAGGAACCCAGTCTCCCGAAAATGGCTGAAGATGAGTTCGCAAAGCTGATTGAAGAATGCAAGAACGGGTGGCGGGAAAGATTCTCCCTCCCTGTACTTGGGCACAAGCCGGACAGCAGAGAGCTTCTGGTCTACAAGGAAAGGCTTGCGTATGAGTTGGGCGTCCTGCAAAAACTGGGCTTTGCGAATTACT
>JAJDFZ010000002.1 GCA_030269625.1 Oxalobacter sp. OttesenSCG-928-P03
CAGCGAGATCATTGCGGGATGTGGATATCCAGCTTGTGCTTGGGCGCAATACCTTCAACGCCAATGGCGCTTTTGGCAAAAGCGGCGAAAAGCTGGCGTGGGCACTGAATGCTCCCCAACTGGCGGCATTGGGCAAGCCTTTCCAGGGTGCCATCAATGCTGAAGGTGACCTGGCCGGGACATTTAACGCATTGCAGGCAAATCTGACATTGAGCGGTAATGATCTGGTTCTGCCCGGAGCGATACGGGCAAAATCCATTCAGGCGGATGGACATTTTGGCAGCCGGCCAGCGGATCCGCTAAAGGTGCAGGTTCTGGCGCAAGGGGTGATCGTGGCCGATATGCCATGGCAGACGCTGCAGTTCCGGTCGAATGGATCGTTACAATCACACAGCCTTGAGATCGCTGCCAAAAATGATACGGTAGATCTGCAGGTGCAGGCATCAGGCGGGTGGACATCCGGCCAGGGGTGGGCGGGAGACATACAGGCGCTGGAGAACAAGGGTAAACAGCCGTTTTCCCTGGCGTTTGCGGCACCGCTTCGCGTTGGTACCCGCCTTTTTTCCCTGAAGGATTTCACCCTGACCGTGCCTGATGGAAAACTGGTCGTCAACAGGCTCGAGAAAAGGGCATCCCGCATTCAGTCAGATGGCTATGCAAAGGGCTTTCCTTTGCGATACCTGACGGCGTTTATTCCTTCCCTTGACCGGAAAATCGGCGGCAGGCTGGTATTTGGTGCCGAATGGGATGTGGATATGGACCGCATGCTGACAGGAAAGGTGCACGTCTATCGTGAAAGCGGTGATCTTACCCTGCGTGGAGATACCAGCGTCAAGTTGGGGCTTTCCGAGATGGATATTCGTCTGGGCCTTGCCAGAAACGAGCTGCAGGCACAGGCTGATATCAGGGGAGAAACCGTTGGCGTGATACAGCTCGTGGCCAATACTCAACTGGTTCGTAACAGAAACGGCTGGCATTTCCCGAAACAAAGTCCCTTCAAGCTGCAGCTTGATGCGGATATGCCGACACTGGACTGGGTTGGCGCTGTAAGCGGGCAGCCGGATATCGATATCGGCGGGAGTCTGAAAATGCGGATCAACGGCGGCGGCACGGTTGGCGATCCCCGGCTGACGGGAACACTGGCCGGAAATGCCCTTTCCTTTCGCTGGTATACCTGGGGAGTGAAGCTGCATGACGGCCAGTTGCGGGCGAGTCTGGATAATAACCGCGTCACCCTGGAGCAGGCGGTGATCCATGGAGATGAGGGGATATTCCGCGTGGAGGGAGGAGGGCGCTTTGATCAGGGGAATATGCATATCGATCTCAGTTTCCTGTCAGACAAATTGCTTTTGCTTTCAGCTCCGGACAAGCAATTGGCCGTTAGCGGACAGGGGCGCATGGTGATGGACCATGAAAAGGTGATGCTGAACGGAAAATGGCAGGTTGACCGGGCGCTGATCCAGTCTGTTGAATACAAAAATGTGAGTTTCAGCGATGACGTGGTCGTTGTCGGCCGTGAAGATACCGGTGAGCGAGGCAAAGTGCCACTGGCGCTGATGCTGGATATGAGCCTGGATCTGGGGGAGCAGTTCAAGGTGGACGGGTGGGGGCTCAATACGCGTCTGGAGGGAAAGCTGCAGGCGCTGTCTGCAGAGGATCAGTCGCTGCGTGTTCACGGCACGGTTCGTACGGTGAACGCGACCTTTAATGCATATGGACAGAAACTGCAGGTTGAAAGAGGGAGCGTGGTTTTCAGCGGTCCGGCAGACAGGCCGTCCCTGGATATCCTGGCGGTGAGAAAGGTGCCGACTTTCGGGATGGAAAATGCGGTGGAGGCGGGTGTGCAGATAAGGGGAACGCCGCAGAATCTGCAGGTCAAGCTGGTATCCACTCCCAATGTTCCGGATTCGGAAAAGCTGTCATGGCTGATACTGGGGCATGGCGGTGCGCAGAATTCGGATGATCATGAACGCAGTGTTCTGGCTGCTGCCGGCGCGGCGCTGCTCAGTACATCGTCTCTTGGCAGCATGCAGTCCGGGCTGGCGAGCACGATCGGCGTGGATGAAATCGGGGTTGGTACCGGCGCGGATATGGAAAGTACCGTGCTTTCCGTCAGCAAACAGATATCCAATCGCCTGTACCTGACATATGAACAGGGAATTTCGACAGTATCGAATCTGGTCAAGCTGCGCTATTTGGTATCAAACCGGGTGCGTCTGGAAGCCGCAACCGGAACAAGCAGTGCCATTGACCTGCTGTACGAGTGGAGTTTTGACTAGGTTCGTTCGTGTTATTTCTGCGCAATATTTTTGATAACCTGCTCAAGGCGGAAATTCCTGTTGTCATCAAAAATCAGCCTGAGAGGGTACCAATGCATATCAGGGGCCAGCCAGACCTCCGTTGTTTTGCCTTTTTTGTCCTGTCTTCTGATATGAATCGTATTGATATCACCCAATGCGGTCTGAAGGGTTTCCTCGTCCAGAATGGTGAAATCCCACAAGTCAATCTTGTTTCGTCCGACGACCTTTAACGTGAATGTGCTGCCAGGCGCGAATTTTTCCGGGTTTGCCCGGGCTGCTGATGCGAGCTGCCAGACAATGCTTGCCCGATCCTGGATGTTGTCTTCCAGCGGAATGGTTTTGTCTGATTCGGAAAACAGCAGCGTATTGTGGTTACGATCGAAGGTCACCGTTGTTTCATCCTTGCCGATGCGCTTTTCCTTGAAAAGGCTTGGCTTTAATGCATCCGATCCGATTTCCCCTTTGCTGGATGATTCCAGCACCTGTCCCAGGGCATTGCCTCTGGCGCTGGTCTGGATGAGGTATTCATTGCCCTTGTTTTCCCACTGGATGATGGAACGGCCGCCAATACTCATGGCCGTGATTTTTACACGGACGGTGTACTGCAGTTCAACAGAGGGAGGCGGGGACAGCATTTTGCCGGAAGCCGCCGTTTCGGCGAGGGTGTCGGGCGTCATCATGACAAGGACAATGCTGCAGACAAATGGCAAAAGCCAGTGCAAAAGCCTTGTTTGTTTATGATCGGGAGTCATGTCGATATCCTGCTTCAGGTGAGATGAGATTTGCCATTATCCGGACAAAAAGAAAATGGTACACAGGAGATTATCCGCCTATGTTGGTCAGTCGTAAAGCAAGAAAAGTTTTGTTTTGCGCCAAAAAGGCAAAAAAAACTGGCAAATCAGGGTTTCAAAAGGTATCTTACTCGTCAGTCAATCGCATCAGGAGCCATGTCATATGCCGCCTTTTCTTCGAAAAATCTGTCTGCGCGCGGAATTGTCCGCCCGGGTTGCCGATCTGCCGAGGCCGATTGTGCTCACCAACGGCGTTTTTGATATTCTGCATCGCGGCCACGTGACTTACCTGGCGCGGGCAAAGGCGCTGGGCGCGTCTCTTGTTGTGGCGGTCAATACGGATGCCTCTGTCAGGCGGCTGGGAAAGGGCGATGACAGGCCCATCAACATCTGTGAGGATCGCATGACAGTGCTGGCCGCCCTGGAATCGGTTGATCTGGTTGTTTCATTTGAGGAGGATACCGCCCTGGAAATCGTGCAGGAAATTATGCCGGAATGGTATGCCAAAGGTGGGGATTACGATGTCACGGCGATCCCGGAAGGTATGGCTGTTATCTCGCAGGGAGGGAAAGCCGTGGCTGTTCCTGTCGAACATGAGCGCTCGACAACATCCATGCTTTCCAGAATCAGGCACGATAAGTAGGGCCGTTTCTACGATGTGATGGTGCGTTAAAAAATGTCGTCGTCATCGCCGGGATCCGAAAGCGTCACGGCGTCAGCCATCATGGCAATGGTTTCGGGTGAAAGCGCGGTTTCGACTGAAAGGGCATTGAAGTCAAAGTGCTTTTTATCCATCAGGTGGGACGGAACGATCGTGGAGAGAGCCGAGAAAATGTTTTCAACCCGCCCCGGGAATTTTTTTTCCCATTCCCGCATCAGGGCTTTTATCTGCGCGCGCTGCTGATTGACATACGGACCACAGAAATTGCAGGGAATCAGCGGAAACCGCCGCATTTCGGCATAGCGTATCAGGTCGTTTTCCCGGACGTAGGCCAAAGGCCGGATCACGATATGACGGCCATCATCCGTCCGCAGCTTGGGAGGCATGCCCTTGAGTTTGGCGGCAAAGAAAAGGTTGAGAAAAAACGTTTCAATCATATCGTCACGGTGGTGCCCGAGCGCGATCTTGGTTGCCCCGATTTCGCCGGCAACACGATACAGAACACCTCTGCGCAGGCGCGCACACAAAGAACAGCCGGCTTTCCCTTCCGGGATAAGGCGCTTCATGATGCTGTAGGTATCCTCTTCCTCGATATGGTAGGCAATGCCTCTTTCTTCCAGGTATCCGGGAAGCACATCTGCCGGGAATCCGGGCTGTTTCTGGTTCAGGTTGACGGCAATGATGTCAAAGTGGACAGGCGCCCGTGACTGAAGCGTCAGCAGAATATCCAGCAGGCAAAAACTGTCTTTCCCGCCGGACAGGCACACCATGACCTTGTCACCTTCCTCGATCATGTTGAAGTCGCCAATAGCCTGGCCTGTCTGTCGGCACAGACGCTTGTTCAGCTTGTTGTTTTCAAATCCGGTTTTCCTGTATTGCCGACGGGTTGCTGCTTTCGACATAAATGGGCAAATCGTTAGGGTTTTTCGCGCTTGATGTGAAAGACTTCGACACCGATGCTTTCGGCATTTTCGTAAATGTCCGGTTTTTCCGTAGAAACTCTCACCGCCCTGACATCAGGGTGCGCCAAAAGCAGATGGGCGATTTCATCACAGAATGTTTCCTGCAGGTTGATGTGACCACGCAATGCCAGGCTGTCTAAGGCTTCCTTGATAAAGGAGTAATCCACGACTTCGGCCAGTTCGTCATCCAGCGGGGTCGAAAGAGCCAGTGAAACGAACAGGTCCACATTGACAAGCAGGCGCTGGGGGCCTTTTTTTTCAGCATCAAGTACGCCGATCCGCACGGACATTTCGTAGTTGCGGAGGAAAATGCGGCGACAGTCAGCAAGCCGGGGATGAAGAAGGGTATGCATGGTTTTTCCGTAATATCCTGAAAATGGCGTCGGGCGTTTCGTGCCGGAGGGGCTTCAAACCCGCTCTGTCATGATCATTGTACGTCAGCCTGGCCGGAGGATGGAAACGTTTTATATTTTTTGGCCGGGTGGTGGCAGTATAAACCGGGGTGCGGGCCAGCCCGTCTTTGAATACAATGAGGCCATGACATTGCAAGAATTCTCTGCCGACGCACTGAAGCGAAAAATGGAAGACGCCATCATGGAAAATGCCGGCTGGATTTCATTTGCACGGTACATGGACATGGCGTTGTACGAGCCGGGCCTGGGATATTACAACAACGGCGGGATCATACTGGGCCGGGATGGCGATTTTGTGACAGCCCCTGAAATTTCGGCGCTGTTCGGGCAAACGCTTGCCCATGCGCTTGTTCCGCTCATGGCACAGTCCGCGCCGCGAATTCTGGAGATTGGCGCCGGCAGCGGGAAACTGGCTCATGACATCCTGGAGGAACTGGCTCTTCTGGGTATCCACCCGGAACATTACGATATTCTGGATCTTTCGGGTAATTTGCGCCTGAGACAGCAGCAGATGCTGACCGGCTTTCCCCAGGTCCGCTGGCTTGACCGGTTGCCTGATACCTTCACTGGCGTGATTATCGGAAATGAGGCATTGGATGCCATGCCGGTTCAGCGGGTGAAAAAGAAAAACGGGAGATGGCATGAATTGGGGGTCAGCCTGTCACAGGGGCACCTTGTTTCTGTGGAAAGGCCGGCAAAAGCCGGTCTGCTGGAACAGATTGCCTGGCAGATTCCGGATGCGGATGAACTGGAGGAGGGATATGTCACCGAGGTGCATACGCATGCCTGCGCTTTTATCCGTTCATTGGCTGAAGTACAAAAGGCAGGAGAGGGGAGTGCCGCGATTTTTATTGATTACGGTTACCCGGCACGGGAGTATTACCTGCCGGAGCGTAACCGGGGAACCCTGATGTCCTATTACCGGCACCGCTCCCATTCTGATCCGTTTTTATATCCGGGCTCACAGGATATTACCGCGCATGTGGATTTTTCGGCCCTGGCCCGGGTGGCTGTGGAGAATGGGCTGGATGTGCTTTGTTATGCCAGCCAGGCCGGTTTTCTTCTGGCGGGCGGCATAACGGATCGTTTGCTGCGCCTTTCGCCGGAGGATGCAGTACGTTATCTGCCCGAAGCCCGAAAGGCGCAAATGCTGCTTTCTCCGGCAGAAATGGGAGAGCTTTTCAAAGTACTGGTTTTCGGCAATCTTGATTTGCCGGCGCAATTGGCCGCCATTAACCGGAGTGATCGGCTGTGAAAAACGGCAAAACAGCACAGGCCGTTTTGCCGTTTGACTGATTGTGATGTGCCGCCAGCGTGATTATCTGGACATGAGCACTTTTTTGGGAATCGGGCTGGAGCGGGTGAAGTCTGCATCAACCTTGTCACGCCGCATATCCATGTTCCATCCGCCTTTTCCCGGTGTCATTTCAGCCCAGCCGTTAATGGGAACGGTAACAGGAATTTCGACAGCGCTGGCGGATTTGTCGTTGAGCTGGATATAAGCCTGGATGGCAATCTGTTCCATGACCTTCTGGGCGGGCAGGGTGCAGTTTTCACGGATATAGGCATGCGCTTTGGGGTTTTCAAAGACTTTTTGCCAGTCGGTGACACCGGGCGTGGTCTGGTACATGCCCTGTATGAATTGTTTGGCACCTTCATCGCCATTGACAACGTTCAGTTTGAATTTGTACCGGAGAACATAACTCCAGATGCCGGGCAGCGATTCGACTTTTTCGTATGAGTCCAGTTCGAGCCATTTGCACTGGTAGGTCGTTGAAAGAAGCTGTTTGACATTTTCTTCATTGGGGCGCGCGCAGCCAGCCAGGACGAGCGTTGCCATTGAAAGCACGATGGCGCTGAACCAGATGGGGCGTTTGTTTTTCCGAGGAGTTTCCGTTGTCTTGAATTTCATGAGAAAAAATAGGATGTATTGCCGGGAAAAGGAGATCCATTGCTGCAGGTCGGTAGTGCAAGCTATGGCACCAAACCCAATAGGGTACACCAAGTTCGGGTGTTTTTTGATTTTTCGACAAGGCATAAATGGTAATAATCCATTTTCAGACACCCCACACAATATCCTTTTCTTTTTTGTGAGCCGCCTGCAGCATTTGCAGGAAGGGATAGGCGCGCGCCGAGAAGGGAACAGGGATGTCCGCTTTTTCCTGCCTGGATTTTTCCCTGTAAGGGTCCTTTTCCTCGTTTTTATCTTCCTGGAACCGGCGTTCTTCTGCTTCGCGCTCTTCTTTTTCGCGTTCTTCTCTTTCGCGGGCTTCCTCTATTTTCTGGCGGGAGATCTCTTTTTCCAGCGTTTCGATGGCCTTGCCGGTTTCGGCGGCCGTGATGATGCCCTGAGCCACGTCCTTGCCAAACAGGTCAAGAATCTGGCGGGCATTTTCCTCAAACATGTAAAGGTCGCCGGCGGCTTTTGATTTGAATCTAACCAGCATATGTCGTCTCCTGTTCTGTGGTATTCATCACATTATGCAAGAAGCGGCTTACTGCTCCTGTAAGGCTCTTCGGTATTGTATGGCTTCGGCCACATGCCGCTGGCCGATTCTGCTTTCACTGGCCAGATCGGCAATGGTTCGTGCCACCTTGAGAACACGGTGATAGGCCCTTGCCGACCAGTTGAGGCGGGCCACAGCCTGGCGCAGCAGTTGTTCTCCTTTTTCATCCGGTTTGCACCAGGTGTCAATGTCTGCCGGGAGCAGCAGGTTATTGGGTTTGTGCTGCCTCGCTTCCTGTATGGCGCGGGCCTGTGCCACGCGCCGGGCAATGGATGCCGATGATTCGCTTTCTGACGGCTTCATCAATTCATCCTGGTTCAGAGCGCCAACCTGGATCTGGATGTCGATGCGGTCAAGCAAGGGGCCGGAAATGCGACCCTGGTAGCGGGCGATAGCATCGGGTGTGCAGCGGCACTTCCCTGATGCATGCCCCAGGTAACCGCAGGGGCAGGGATTCATGGCGGCAATCATCTGAAAGCGGGCAGGAAAGGTCGCCTGTCTTGCCGCGCGTGAAATAGTGATATGGCCTGATTCGAGCGGTTCTCGCAGCACTTCCAGAACCCGGCGGTCAAATTCAGGCAGTTCATCAAGAAATAACACGCCGCAGTGGGCAAGGGATATTTCGCCCGGCCGGGGAGCATTGCCGCCGCCAACGAGAGCGACACCCGAGGCGGTATGATGTGGGGAACGGAAAGGACGCATCTTCCATCGGGATGCATGAAAGTGGCCGGTCAGTGACTGGACGGCGGCTGATTCCAGGGCTTCCTTGTCTGTCATGGGAGGCAAAATGCCGGCAAAACGGGTTGCCAGCATCGTTTTTCCTGTGCCCGGCGGGCCGCTCATGAGGACATTATGTCCACCAGCGGCAGCGACTTCCAGCGCGCGTTTTGCCTGTCCCTGTCCTTTGACATCGGCAAAGTCCGGGTACGATGCCTGGCCCGCCACATCGGTTGGTGTGTGTTCGGAAAGCCGGTACTCTTTTTCTTTTGAGCTGAAGTGAGCGCATACTTCCAGCAGGGAGTTCGCCGGCAGGATGGCCGTTTCTCCCACCAGGCTGGCTTCATCGGCATTGTCAGCCGGGAGGATAAAGGCAGTGCGTCTGCCGGTTGTTTCTCCGGCTCGCTGCATGGCAAAAGTCATGGCCAGTGCCCCCCGTATGGGCCGCAGATCGCCGGAAAGCGAAAGTTCACCGGCAAATTCATAAGCGCTTAACTGGTCTTTGGGGATCTGGCCGGAAGCAGCCAGAATGCCCAGTGCGATGGGCAGATCAAAGCGCCCTGATTCCTTGGGCAGGTCGGCCGGTGCCAGGTTGACGGTGATTCTCCTTGCAGGAAATTCAAAACGGGCATTCTGCAGGGCGGCACGGACGCGCTCACGGGCTTCCTTGACCTCCGTATCAGCCAGGCCGACAATCGTAAATGAAGGAAGTCCGTTCGCCAGATGCACTTCAACAGTCACTTCCGGCGCCGCCATGCCGGACAAGGCGCGGCTCTTGAGGATGGCAAGACTCATGTGTTGCAGTTACTCAGACGGTCCGGTCATCAGAGGGAGGGACTTTTTTTTCCAGTGCGGCCAGCCGCGTCTGCAATATGATGATCTGTTCGCGCAACTGGGAGATGGTCATGGCCTGCAGGTCAAATTCCTCGCGGGTGACCACATCAAGGCGGGAAAGTGCCTGGGTGATCATGGCGCGCACATTTTTTTCGATATCCTTGACAGGAGAACTGTCGATGATCTGGTTGATGCGGGATTGCAGATCATCAAAAATTTTTTTCTTTTCCATTTCAATGCTTTCCTGCCCGGTTTTCCGGGCGTTGCTGTTTGTCTGATACAGCCGTTTTTTCTGTATCCTTCAGGGCCAATATACTATTTTATCGGTTGCGTGGCATTGTCGGGAAATAAAAAATACTTTTGGCAGTTGGAAATACCGATTTCCCGCTTTTGTGTCAAACTTTGCATATTGAGTGTTTTTGAAACGGCACGTTTTGTCAAAATCAGTGTGGCACAATGACGTGTATGCTTCAATTAATGAAAGTACACTTGATAAACCGGCAAATTGCCTCACATAAGGCGGACACGCATGGCATGCTGCCGCTTCTGTTCGGGTGACAGGCCCTGTTTTTTTAAAAATAGATGTGCTGCCAGCGCGTCGAAAGAGGTTGATATGGATTCACGGTTGATTACCACATTTAATGGCCCGCTTCTTGAGCTGGAAAAAAAGATCGTCGAGGCAACGCCCGCCATCGAAAGATGGTTTCGTCTGGAATGGCAGGACCATACGCCGCCGTTTTATTGTTCTGTCGATTTGCGTAATGCCGGTTTCAAGCTGGCGCCTGTGGATACCAATCTTTTTCCGGGCGGTTTTAACAATCTCTGCTCCGAAATGGTGCCGCTGGCTGTCCAGGCAACGATGGCGGCCATTGAGAAATACTGCCCGGATGCGAAAAACCTGCTGCTGGTGCCGGAAAATCACACGCGCAATACCTACTACCTGGAAAATCTTGCCCGCTTAATCAAGCTGATGCGCATGGCCGGGCTGAATGTGCGGCTCGGTTCCATCTCCAGTGAGATAACGGGGCCAACGGAACTGGCTCTTCCTGATGGCACAACGCATGTGATTGAGCCGCTGGTACGGATCAACAATGGCAGGCGTGTCGGTCTTGCGGATTTCAATCCCTGCACGATTTTGCTGAACAATGATCTGAGTTCCGGCAGTCCTGACATACTGAACCATGTTTATGAACAAAGCCTTTTGCCGCCGCTTCACGCAGGCTGGACCATCCGGCGGAAAAGCAATCATTTTGCCGCTTACGATGATGTGGTGAGGCGTTTTGCCAAGGTAATCGGTGTGGATCCCTGGATTATCAATCCGTTTTTCAGTCATTGCAGCGAGATCAATTTTGCAGCGCGCGAGGGAGAAGAATGCCTGGCGTCCAATGTCAATTCCGTATTGATGAAAATCCGCCGCAAGTACAAGGAATATGGCATCAAGGAAAAACCGTTTGTGATCGTCAAGGCCGATGCCGGAACTTATGGCATGGGTATCATGACGGTGACTGATGCAAGTGAAATCACCGGCCTGAACCGCAAGCAGCGTAACAAGATGTCAGTCGTCAAGGAGGGGCTTGAGGTCAGCGATGTCATTATCCAGGAAGGGGTGCATTCTTTCGAGCGGATCGAGGATGCGGTTGCCGAGCCGGTGGTTTACATGATTGACCGGTATGTGGTTGGCGGTTTTTACCGCGTTCATGATGAACGCAGCGAAATGGAAAACCTGAATGCCCCGGGAGCGCATTTTGCGCCCCTGGCATTTTCGCATCCACATGCGCTGCCGGACAAAACCGCTGAGCCGGGAACCGCCGTTCCCAACCGCTTTTACATGTACGGTGTTGTTGCCCGGCTGGCGCTTCTGGCAGCATCCATTGAGCTGGAAAGAACTGACCCTGAAATGGCCGCGATCTGAAGGATGTTTCATGAAAATTGCGTTTCTGGCGGATCCGCTTGACAGTTTCAAGGTCTGGAAGGATTCCACTTTTGCCATGATGCTTGAAGGGCAGCGGCGCTTGCACGCGCTTTATGCCTTTGAGCCGCGGGATATGGCCTTGTCCGGCAACGAGGTCGTGGCCGGTGCGCGACGGATTGAGTTGACCGGAAATCAGGAGGGCAACTGGTACCGGGCGGATGAAAAAGCCATCTGGCGGCTGGCGGATTTTGATGTGGTGATTGTCCGCAAAGATCCGCCTTTTGACATGAACTACCTTTACAGCACGTATCTGCTGGATCTGGCGGAGGCGCAGGGGGCAAAAATACTCAATCGCCCTGGCGCCTTGCGTGACTACAATGAAAAAATGGCGATTGCCCGCTTTCCCCGGTTTGTGGTGCCCACGCTGGTTACCGGTGACGAGGCGCTCCTGCGCGAATTTCATGCGACACACCGGGATGTGATATTCAAACCCCTGGATGGTATGGGGGGAGCCGGTATTTTCCGTATTTCTGCCGATGGCCTGAATCTGGGGTCGGTTATTGAAACCCTGACGGAAAACGGTCATCGTGCCATCATGGCCCAGAAATTCATCCCTGAAATTGCATCCGGCGATAAACGTGTGATTTTGATTGGCGGTAAAGTTGTGCCTTATGCGCTGGCGCGTATTCCTCAGGCAGGAGAAACGCGGGGCAACCTGGCTGCCGGCGCTCTTGGTGTTGCGCAACCGTTGTCGGCGCGCGACAGGGAAATTGCAGAAACGCTGGCGCCCAAACTGGCCGGTGCCGGGCTTTTTCTGGTCGGCCTGGATATTATCGGTGACTGGTTAACGGAGATTAATGTAACCAGTCCGACCTGCTTCAGGGAAATTTCTGATCAGACCGGGTTCAATGTGGCGGAGATGTTTTTTGATGCCCTTGACGAAACAATTTGACCTTGCCGGTTTATTAATTACAATAGCTCGTATTAACGTTAACGTGCGGCAAAGGGGCGCTGCGTTGTGCTTTTATTTCGCGGCTTTGGCATCGCATTGATAAAATAACGGCATGGTTCCGGCGTTTTGATTTTGTCGCGGGCAGAAAAAATGATAGGTATTCTTCTCATCATGCATGAGCCTTTGGCAAATGCATTCATGACAACCGCAGCGCATATGTTTGAAGGCATGCAGGAGCGGATAGAGGCGATTGATGTCAGGGCCGACCAGGATCTGAATGATGTCAATCTGATCGCCTCCCAGGCGATTGCCAGGCTGGATGATGGTTCCGGCGTGCTGGTTCTGACGGATGTGCTTGGCGGTACGCCATCAAACTGCTGTCATCGCCTGACGACGCAGGGGCGGGTTGAGGTTATTGCCGGCGTCAGTCTGCCCATGCTGTTAAGGGCGATTACTTATCGCCAGAATGATCTGGAAACCGTTATCGAAAAAGCATTGTCAGGAGGGAAAAGCGGCGCTGTCAGAATGGATAGCTGTTGCTGATGGGCGATTTTGGTTTTTTATGTGAGGTGGCAGATCCGGGTTTTCCTGAGTTCAAAGAAGCGTGTTTTGCAGGGACCCTCGTAAATGACACAGGTTTTAGCGGGCGCAAGACATGGTAGAAAAAGAACTGGAAATCATCAACAAACTCGGGCTGCATGCCCGCGCTTCTGCCAAGCTGACCCAGCTGGCGTCCAAATATGCGTGTGAAGTCTGGATGACGCGCAATAATCAGCGAATCAATGCCAAATCCATCATGGGTGTCATGATGCTGGCGGCCGGCAAGGGTGCCAGGGTCACGCTTGAAACAAACGGCCCGGATGAGGTCGAGTGCATGGATGCGTTAACGGCCCTGATCAACGGTAAATTCGGGGAGGCAGAGTAAACGCATGCAGTCGGCAAAAACGATGGCATCTTTTGCGCTTCACGGAACAACGGTTTCCCGGGGAATATCGATTGGTCGCGCTCACCTGATTCCGCGTGCGGCACTGGATGTTCATCATTATCTGGTACCCCAGGAAAAAGTCGAGGCTGAGGTCAGCCGTCTTGAGGCGGCAATCGAGGCTGTGCACAGCGAGCTTGAAAGTATCTGGAGCAGCCTGCCCAAGGATGCGCCTGTTGAGCTGGGTGCCTTCCTGGATGTGCATGCGCTGATCCTGTCTGATGCCATGATTGCCAGGGAGCCGCTCAACATCATTCGGGCGAGGCGATATAACGCGGAATGGGCGCTTTTAACGCAAATTGAGGAGTTATCGGCGCAATTCGACGGAATTGAGGACCCTTATCTGCGTGAGCGCAAGGCGGATATCCAGCAGGTGGCAGAGCGGGTCATGAAAAATCTGCAGGGGCAAAAGGAACGGGCCGAGCCTGAAATTGCGCCTGTCGTGACAGAAGTGCCGGAAGACGAGCGGGTCGATATGATCGTTGTTGCTTACGATATATCGCCGGCAGACATGCTCCATTTCCGTGACAGGACTTTCAGCGGCTTTATTTCGGAGGTCGGCAGCAGGAACTCCCACGCGGCCATTGTGGCAAGAAGTATTGATGCTCCAGCCGTTTTTGGTTTGCCCAATGCCCTCATGCTCATCGAACAGGATGACTGGCTGATCATTGATGCGGATACCGGCATTGTGATCGTTAATCCGACTTCGCTAGTGCTGGAGCAGTATCGCGACAGGAAGGTGGCGCGTGAAAAAGCCCTGAAAAAGCTCAGCAAGCTGAAAAAAACGCCGGCCATGACCTGCGACGGAACGCCGGTAACGCTCCTGGCCAATATCGAGTTTCCGGATGACTGCAATGCCGCGCTTGAAAACGGGGCAAGCGGCATAGGCCTTTTTCGTTCCGAATTCCTGTTCATGAGCAAGACCGGCGACATGAGCCGCCTGCCTGGAGAAGAAGAGCAGTTTGAAGCCTATAAAAAGGCGGTTGTCATCATGCGCGGCCGGCCGGTAACGATTCGCACGCTGGATATCGGCGCGGACAAGCCGATCGGCATATCCGATTTCAGTGTTCTGAATCCGGCACTCGGAAAGCGAGCCATCCGTTTTTGCCTGGCCGAACCGGATCTTTTCCTGACGCAGTTGCGAGCCATCCTGCGCGCATCGGCATTTGGTCCTGTGCGGCTTTTGATTCCCATGCTGGTTCATGCCTTTGAAATTGATCAGACGCTGGCGATGATTGAGCAGGCCAAGTCACAATTGAAGGCGGAAAAGATCAAATATGATGAAAACATCCCGGTCGGCGCGATGGTGGAGGTGCCTGCCGCGATTCTGTCGCTGTCGATGTTTACCCGTCGCCTCAGTTTTTTGTCGATCGGAACCAATGACCTGATTCAGTATTCCTTGGCGATAGACCGTGTCGACCCCGAGGTGAATCATTTGTATAACCCGTTGCATCCGGCTATTCTGACTATGCTGTCGATGGTGATCCGGGCCGGTGCCAAGTCAGGTTTGCCGGTTTCCATCTGTGGGGAACTGGCGGGAGATCCTGCCATGACACGGCTTTTGCTGGGGATGGGCTTAAGGGAGTTTTCCATGCACTCTACCCAGCTTCTGACGGTCAAGCAGGAAATTCTCCATGCCGACTTAAAGCAGCTGGCGCCGAAAGTAAAAAGGATTTTGAGTCTGGGTGAGCCGGATGCCATTGAGCGGGCAGTGGAAAAAATCAGGCAATTGCCTGCTGCCGTATAAGGCCTGTTTTTGCACGTCCGGTTTGACGCTGGGCGATGACTTCGTTATGCTTCTGTTATTGCGCCGATTTGAACAATTCAGCTTGCGGGCGCACGGGGATGATCCCGAAATAAATGCGGCTAAAGCGAGCTTGAAAACAAGCCCGACAGGTCCGCTGCTTTCGGGCTTGTTTTTTTAAAGCCATAAGAATGAAAGGCGCCCTGGTTTCAGGGAGCAAGACAAATCAATGACTTCAGTTGGAGTGGTTACCGCCCGGTCGATGCATTTCTCAGAACCGCTACGCCTGCAAAGCGGGGCACTGATTGCCGATTACACACTGGTTTATGAAACCTACGGGCAGCTTAATGCGGACAAATCCAATGCCGTTCTGATCTGTCACGCGTTGAATGCATCCCATCACGTGGCAGGTTATTACGCGGACCAGCCAAAAAATACCGGGTGGTGGGACAATATGGTTGGTCCCGGAAAACCCGTTGATACGGATCGTTTTTTTGTCATCGGAATCAATAATCTGGGGTCCTGTTTCGGTTCGACCGGGCCGATGCACACCAACCCGGAAACAGGTCGGCCATATGGACATGATTTCCCGGTAGTGACGGTGGAAGACTGGGTGCATGCCCAGGCGCGTCTGGCTGAGGCACTGGGAATCGAAAAGTTTGCCGCTGTCATGGGAGGATCACTGGGGGGTATGCAGGCCCTGGCCTGGAGCATGATGTATCCCGACAGGATGGAGCATTGCATTGCCATTGCTTCGACAGCGAAGCTGACAGCACAGAACATTGCCTTTAATGATGTGGCGCGCCAGGCTATTCTGACGGACCCGGATTTTCACGGCGGTGATTTTTATGCCCATGGGGTCGTACCGAAAAACGGTCTGCGCGTGGCCCGCATGATTGGTCATATTACTTATCTTTCCAATGTGGACATGTCTGAAAAGTTTGGCCGCGTGCTGCGTTCAGGGCAGTATCTTTTCGGATTCGGCGTGGAATTCGAGATTGAATCCTACCTGCATTATCAGGGGGATAAGTTTTCATCTTATTTCGATGCGAATACTTATCTCCTGATTACGCGCGCACTCGATTATTTTGATCCTGCGGCATCGTACGATGGTGATCTGACGAAGGCGCTCGCGAATACCCGTGCCAAGTTCCTGCTGGTTTCGTTTACAACAGACTGGCGTTTTTCCTCCGAAGCCAGCCAGGCGATTGTCAAGGCGCTGATTGATAACAGGCGTGAGGTCACCTATGCCGATATCGATGCGCCACACGGTCATGATGCCTTTTTACTGACAGATGAACGGTACCATGATCTGGTTCGCTCGTATTTCGACAGGATGTGGTTTGACATTGAAAGCGGGAGGGACTGATGGGGGCGCTCAAGCTGCGTGAACTGCGTGCCGACCTGGCATTTATTGCCCACTGGGTTCCGGAAAAAGCCCATGTGCTTGATCTGGGGTGTGGCGATGGGGCAATGCTGGAATATCTGCATGGCATAAAACAGTGTACCGGTTATGGCGTTGAGATTGATGATGACAAGATCCCCGGCTGTGCCAGCCGGGGGGTGCCGGTTATCCAGCAGGACCTGGAAAAGGGATTGACACTTTTTGCGGATAATTCCTTTGATACGGTATTGTGCCTGTCAGCGCTCCAGATGATGAAAAATGTGGAGGAACTGCTGCGGGATATTGCCAGAGTCGGCAATGAGGCGATTGTGTCCTTCCCCAATTTTGCCTACTGGCAGAACCGTCTGAAACTGTTGACCGGACGCATGCCGGTGACGGAAGAATTGCCCTTTCAGTGGTATGACACGCCGAATCTGCGCTGCGCCACCATCAGCGATTTTGGGGAACTGGCCAACCGGGTGGGACTGACCGTGACCGACTGTGTTGCCCTGCACCACGGCAAGCCGGTTTCCTTTTTGCCGAACTGGCGTGGCACCCTGGCTGTTTTCAGGCTGAAAAAGACACTCACTTCAACCGGGATATGACGACACCAGAACGCACCCTCTTCAGTGCGTTTCATCGGCGCATGCTGATCTGCGTCTTCATCGGATTTTCATCGGGCCTGCCGCTTTTTATCCTGCTGAACCTGCTGCAGGCCTGGCTGGCCAAATCCGGGCTGAATGTCAAATCCCTCGGGCTTTTTGCCCTGGTGATGTTTCCCTATACCTGGAAATTTCTCTGGTCTCCCCTGATGGATCGTTTCAGCCTGGGGAAGATGGGGCGGCGGCGTGGCTGGATGGCCATCACGCAGGCGGCGCTCTTTTTCTCGATTGGCCTGATGGGCATGCTCGATCCCATGAAGCATCTGCTTTTTATCGGGGTGTTGTGCACGCTGGTTGCTTTTCTGTCTTCAAGCCAGGATATTGCGCTGGATGCCTACCGGCGCGAACTGCTTCCGGATAATGAGCAGGGCCTGGGCAGTGCGATCCATGTCAATGCCTACCGTGTCGCAGGCATGGTGCCCGGCGCGCTTTCCCTGATCCTGGCGGACATGATGAGCTGGCAATGGGTTTTCTGGATTACGGCGGCGTTCATGATCCCGGGGTTTATCTGTACGCTTTTGGTCAGCGAACCGGAAATATATGGCACACCACCTGCCAATCTGCGTGAAGCGGTTGTTTTGCCTTTCCGGGAATTTGTGACTCGGGCGGGATGGAAAAACGCCCTGTGCATCCTCAGTTTTATTTTTCTGTACAAGCTGGGTGACAGCCTGGCGACGGCGCTGGCGACCAAGTTTTATCTTGACCTGGGTTTTTCCATGACCCAGATTGGCGCCATTGCCAAGACAACAGGTTTCTGGGCCAGTCTTTTGGGCGGTATGCTGGGGGGCATCTGGATGATCCGTTTGGGCATCAACCGGGCGCTGTGGCTGTATGGTGTCGTGCAGGCTGTTTCCATACTTGGTTTTTCGTGGATATCCCTTTCTGGCGCCAATCCTTATATGCTGGCATTTGTGATCGGTTTTGAAGCGCTGGGTGTGGGACTGGGTACAGCCGCATTTGTTGCCTATATTGCCCGAACCACTGACAAGCGCTACAGTGCGACACAGTATGCACTTTTTACCAGTCTTGCCGCCATTCCTCGCACGTTTATCAATGCCTCGGCCGGTTTTATCGTGGACCAGACAGGCTGGTTCATGTTTTTCAATATCTGTTTTGTGCTCGCTTTGCCCGGCATGATGATGCTGCCCAGGATTGCGCCATGGAACGGAGAGCAAAAAAAAGCATAAAAATACAACAGGAAATTCGACATTACAGCGTATCAGGGTTATGATTTTCGCCTGTTTGGATTATCAAAAAATAATTGAAGGAAATAAGCATGTCGCAACAGTTTTTGGAAATGCCTGACAAGGAGGGATATTTTGGTGAATATGGCGGGCAGATCATTCCGCCGGAATTAAAAGCCACGATGGACAAGATCAGTGATGCTTACGAAGAAGTTCGTCAGACCCAGGCGTTTCAGGATGAGTTGCAGGAGTTGTATACGCATTATGTTGGCCGTCCCAGCCCGATTTATTTTGCCAAAAAGCTGACCGAGCGTCAGGGCGGTGCGCGCATTTTCATCAAGCGCGAGGACCTGAACCATACCGGTGCGCACAAGATCAATCACTGCCTGGGGCAGGCATTGCTGGCCAAGTTCATGGGAAAAACCAAGGTCATCGCGGAAACCGGCGCCGGTCAGCATGGGGTGGCCATGGCAACCGCTTGCGCACTGGTCGGGCTTCCCTGCGAAATCCATATGGGTGTGATTGATATTGAAAAAGAGCGCCCGAATGTGACCAAGATGAAAATTCTGGGGGCAAACCTGATTGCGGTCACCCGGGGTACTCAGACCCTGAAGGACGCGGTAGACAGCGCCTTTGATGAATACATCAAGGATCCGGACAATTTTCTGTATGCCATTGGTTCTGCTGTGGGCCCCCACCCTTTTCCCAAAATGGTGCGGGACTTTCAGATGATCATCGGCAAGGAGGCGCGTGAACAGTTCCTGGCACGGGAAAAGAAGCTGCCTGATATGGTGGTGGCCTGTGTCGGTGGCGGGTCCAACTCCATTGGCATGTTTACGGAATTTCTTCCGGATGAATCTGTCGCGCTTGTGGGAGTGGAGCCGGCAGGCAAGGGACTGGATACGCCTGACAATGCCGCTACCATGACGCTGGGAACCAAGGGTACGCTCCATGGCTACAAATGCTATGCGCTTCAGGACAAGGATGGCAATATCCTGCCGGTTCACTCTATTGCGTCCGGCCTGGACTATCCTGGCGTGGGTCCCCAGCACTGCTATCTCAAGGACATTGGCCGTGTGCGATATGAATCCGCGACGGATGATGAGTGCCTGGATGCCTTTGTGACGCTGTCCCGCGTGGAAGGCATTATTCCTGCACTGGAAAGTGCCCATGCTGTTGCTTATGCAATGCGCGTGGCCAAAGAGCTCGGTCCGGACAAAACCATCCTGGTCAATCTGTCCGGCAGGGGCGACAAGGATGCGGACTACGTTGCGAATTATCTGTCGCTGTAAGGCGGCGTTTTTCGTCATTTCAAAAACGGGAGAAAAGTCTTTTCTCCCGTTTTTTTATCTGCTTTTTCCCGGCAGGTTCAGCGCAAAGCTTTTCTCAATTTCCCTGGCACGCGCTACAATGATGCGTTTTTGATTTTTGCGGCAAGTGAGGCTGACAGTGAGTAATTTGCGACAGGATTTTATCCGGTTTTCCGTTGATACAGGGGTTTTGCGATTTGGTGAATTTATTACCAAGGCCGGACGGACATCGCCCTATTTCTTTAATGCCGGATTGTTCAATGATGGCCGGTCCCTGGGGCAGCTGGCGTCATTTTACGCGCAGACACTTCTGGATTCAGGCATTGAGTTCGACATGCTGTACGGGCCGGCCTATAAGGGGATTCCACTGGTATCAGCAGTTGCCGTCGCATTGTCTGACAGGGGGCGCAATACGCCATTTGCCTTTAACCGAAAGGAGGCAAAGGACCATGGTGAAGGGGGGACGCTGGTAGGTGCGCCCATGCAGGGCCGGGTTGTGATCGTGGATGATGTCATTTCGGCGGGCACGTCTGTCAATGAATCGGTACAGATTATCCGGGCCGCCAACGCCACACCTGTTGCTGTTCTGATTGCGCTGGACAGAATGGAGCGTTCCGGCAAGGATGATGCCCTGTCAGCATATTCTGCCGTGCAGGAAGTGCAAAATGCCTATGGTATGCCGGTCCTGTCCATTGCGAGCCTGGATGACCTGATGGCGTATCTTTCACAGGATGGCGTGGATTCCGCGCTTTCACGGTACCGCGATGCGGTGAATGCCTATCGCATGCGCTATGGTGCTGTGTAGGACCGGTTTATAACCGGTGTTTTCCGCACACGGGGCAGTCGGGGTTTTTCTCCAGCCGCATCCGGGCCCATGTCATTTTCAGCCCGTCCAGAATGAGGAGAGACCCTGCCAGCGATTCGCCAATGCCCGCGACGAGTTTTAAGGCTTCGGCGGCCTGCATCGTGCCGATAATGCCGACGACAGGTGCGAATACACCGTGCTGCGCAGCTTTCATGTCTTCAAACGGCTGATCGGCAGAAAACAGGCAGGAGTAACAGGGCGCATCGCTTTGTCGCATGTCATAAACCGATATCTGGCCATCAAAACGCAGGGCGGCGCCCGAAACCAGTGCCCGCCGGTTGGCGACACATACCCGGTTGATGGTATGCCGTGTGGCGAAATTGTCAGAACAGTCCAGTACAACCGTGGCATCGGCTACCAGTTCATTCAGCCTGGATTCATCCGGGCGTTCATTAAGTGCGGTGACCGTGATATCCGGATTAATTCCTGCCAGCGTTTTTTTTCCCGAAAGGGCCTTGGATTCACCGATACGATCAGTGGTATGCAGAATCTGTCGCTGCAGGTTGGAAAGATCTACTGTGTCATCATCCACCAGCGTGATTTTGCCGATGCCGCCCGATGCCAGGTAATAGCAGGCAGGCGATCCCAGCCCGCCGGCGCCAATAACAAGGGCATGGGCAGCCAGGATTTTTTCCTGGCCGGCCATGCCCAGTTCATTCAGCAGAATATGGCGGGAATAGCGCTCGGATTGTTGCTCGTTCATTCCCGTTGATTATGGTTTGCTTTTCTGGTCAGCGTCGTTTTTTTCGGGTTCCGCGCCGTTCTTTTTTTCCTCGATCTTGGTTTTCGAGAGTTTGACCGGCTGCCCTTTCAGGTGATTCAGGGCCTGCGTCAACTGGAAGTCATCCTTGCTGCCGTATTCAAGCGGCTTGTGTTTTTTTGCGTTGCTCAGGAGGCGCTCTTCCTCCTCCTCATTGATACGTTGCGCGTCTTCATCAGCATGCGCCGGATCATTGGAGAGATGTTTCAGAAGGTCGGCCTCACGCAGGCGCAGGCTGTTATAGCCATCCCCTTCCGGTGTTTCATCCACCAGCATGTCGGGAACGATCCCCTTTGCCTGGATGGAACGGCCATTCGGCGTGTAGTAGCGTGCGGTTGTCAATTTGACTGCCGTGTCCGGTGAAATCTGGCGAACAGTCTGGACAGACCCCTTGCCGAAGGTTTGCGTACCCATAATGGTGGCGCGCTTGTGATCCTGCAGGGCACCCGCCACGATTTCGGAGGCGGAGGCAGAGCCGATATTGACAAGGACAACCACTGGCACGGTTTTTACCTGTGCAGGCAGCCTGGAAAGCGGGTCACTCAGGTGGCGTCCGGCATAAAACTCGGGGCGGGCGTAGAAAGTGGCCTTGGATTCGGGCAGCTGTCCATTGGTTGAGACAACCACCACATCCTTGGGCAGGAAGATGGATGCGACACCAATCGCGCCGGGCAGGATACCACCCGGATCATTGCGCAGGTCCAGAACCAGTCCCTTGAGGTTGGGGTTCTGTGTATAAAGCGCATTGATTTTCTTGACGAGGTCGCCCACAGTCGGTTCCTGGAACTGGGCAACCCGAAGCCACGCATAACCGGGTTCGATCATTTTGGATTTCACGCTTTGCACGCGGATTTCCTCGCGCACAATTGTCATGATTACGGGCTTGTTCTCATTTTTTCGCACGATGGTGAGGACAATTTTGGTGTTGGGCTCACCGCGCATTCTTTTGACGGCTTCGTCCAGTGTCATGTCCTTGACGGAAACGCCATCAAGGCGGGTAATCAGGTCACCCGGCTTGATGCCGGCGCGGTAGGCCGGTGTGTCTTCAATCGGAGAGATAACCTTGATGAACCCGTCTTCTGTTCCGACTTCAATCCCCAGCCCGCCAAAGCGCCCCTGTGTTCCTTCTTTCAGCTCTTTGAGGGCCTTTTTGTCCAGGTAGGCAGAATGTGGATCCAAAGACGCGACCATGCCCGAAATGGCTTCCGTCAGCAGTTTCTTGTCTTCGACGGGCTCAACGTAATCCGTTTTGATCAGTCCGAAGACATCAGCCAGTTGCCTTAATTCATCCAGCGGCAGAGGGGCGGTCTGTTTTTGCGCCATTGCCGAAAATTGCATGGAGGCGGCAATACCTGCCAGCATGCCCAGTCCTATCAGTATAAAATTGCGAAGTTTTCCGCTCATATATCACCTAGTAGTTACCCAGTCCATCGGGTTGAACGCACGCCCGTTATGGCGCATCTCGAAGTATAAACCGGTTTGCGTATTATCGCTGCTATTGCCGGCCTTGGCTATAACATCCCCGCCTTTCACATTGTCGCCCACTTTTTTGCGCAGCGTTTGCGCATTGGCATAAATTGTCATGTATTGGGCGCCGTGGTCGACAATAATCAGATTGCCGAATCCGCGCAGCCAGTCGGCAAAAACGACTTCGCCATTGGCCACGCACCGGATGTCGGCGCCGTGGTCAGTCTGGATGAAAATGCCCTTCCAGCTGGGCCCGTCGGCTCGTTTTGATCCATAGTGCGCGGTGATAGTACCTCTCACGGGCAGTTTCATCCGTCCGCGCTGCTGCGCAAAGGCGCTTTTTGCGGATTCCGCGTCAGCAACGGCTTCCACTTTTTGCGGTTTCCCGCCTTTCTGTGCCGCGCGTTTTTTCGCGGCTGCGGCTTTTCTTGCTGCTGTGGCTTTTCTTTGCTCTTCTATTTTACGGGCCAGGTTGTCCACAAGGGAGGAGAGGCGTTTTTCATCCTGTTGCAGCTTTTCAGCCTGTTTTCGCTGCTGCTCCAGCCTGGAGGAAAGCTGGGCGACCAGTACGGCATGTTCGGCTTTTTCTTTTTCCAGTTTTTGTTTCTGGGTCTGCTTTTCCCGGGCAATTCTTTCGAGTTCCTGTTTGACGGATTCCGTCTGCGTGCGCTTATTGTCAACCGCGCTGAGGTTGGCGCGCAGTGCCATGGTCAATTCTGCCTGCGCTTCAGAGATATAGGTCATATATTGCAGTTCCCGGTTGATCCGGTTGGGATTGTCGCCGGACAAAAGCAGTTTCATCCGGTCTTCATTGCCGGAAATATACTGTTCCTGGAGCAGTTTGGCCAGTTGCTCCTGCTGTTCGGCAATGGTTACCTCGAGCTGTGTCTGCTCTGTTACGAGCTGCCCCAGGCGATTTTCAGTTGAGGAGTGCTTTTTTTCCAGTTCTTGAATGGAGCGGTTGGTCTTTTTGATGGCTTCTTCGGATTTGGTCAGCGTATCGGTTGCCTTGCCTTTCTCTGTTTCGGTTTTGCCGATTTCCTTTTTCAGGTTGGATAGTTGTTCACGCACTTTCCCCCGCTCTGTTTCTGCGGCCTGTTTTTGTTTGGCGCTATCTCCGGATTTGGTTGCCGTTTTTTTTGTGGCGGTCTTGGTTGATTTTGCAGCGGGCTTTGCGGATTTTTGTGAGGTCTTCGATGTGGAGGTCTTTTTTGTTGCTGTTTTTGCGGTGTTTTTTGCCGGCGTTTTTTGTGTGTTGCTGGTTTTCTTCGCCGGTTTTGCCGCGGTTTTTTTTGTTGATGCCGTCTTTTTGGCGGTTTGGGCAGCTGCAGGGAAAGCTGTCAGCGCAACTGACAGGAATACAGTCAGAGAGAAAAGGAAAGCAAGATCACAGCTTTCTTTTTTTATATATTGAAAAAAAGAAAATGCGGAGTGGGAAACATTCATGGACTTTCGCATCACCTCATGAAAGACCGGCAGAGAAAACAGTTCGGGTTGTAATGATGTTTATTTGTCCTTTTTCGGGAAATCCGGGGTTGTTTCATTCATTCAAATAATAGTGCCGGATAGGTTTCATGTTGCTGTCCAGCTCATACACAATGGGCTGTCCGGTTGGAATGTTGAGTTCGGGAATATCCTCATCGCTGATATTGTCCAGTTCCTTGACCAGCGCGCGCAGGCTGTTGCCGTGTGCGGCAATCAGGATACGCTTGCCTTCACGGATCTGGGGACAAATGGTTTCATTCCACAGGGGCATGACACGTGCCACAGTATCTTTAAGGCTTTCTGTCAGGGGGATCTGGTCCCGGCTGAGGTGCCGGTATGCCGGATCGGAAAAAGAGGTGCGGTTATCATCCAGGCTGAGCGGTTCCGGTGGTGTGGCGAAGCTTCTGCGCCAGATATGCACTTGTTCGTGGCCGTATTTTTCAGCAGTTTCCGCCTTGTTCAGGCCCTGCAGTGCGCCGTAGTGTCTTTCATTGAGGCGCCACTGACATGAGACAGGCAGCCACATGCGGTCCATTTCTTCCAGCGCTATCCAGAGGGTGCGGATCGCCCGTTTCAGAACCGAGGTGTATGCCAGGTCAAATTCAAAGCCGGCATCGCGCAAAGCTTTGCCAGCTGTTCTTGCCTCAGCGATACCCTGTTCGCTTAAATCGACGTCTGTCCATCCTGTAAAGCGGTTTTCAAAGTTCCAGGTGGATTGTCCGTGCCGCATGAATACAATTTTATACATAATCGAATATGAAATTTAAGTATCACGAATGTCCTGCATATTTTCTATTTTATAATGTATCGGTTTGTAATCGACGATCCTTACAGGAAATATTGTGAATTTTATTTGGGATAACATTTTTTTAATCGGCGTGGTGCTGTATTGCATAGGCGCATTGCTGTGGCCGCGAATCCGCCGGGGCTCCCGTATTACCCATACGGTGGCGACACAAATGATCAATAAGGGCAAGGCGGCCATTATTGATATACGGGACCAGAAGGCGTACCGGGCAGGACATCTTCTGAATGCCATTCATGTGCCTTATGACTCTCTCGAGGAGCGCCTTCCCCGTATCGAAAAGCTCAAGTCACAGCCTGTCATTGTGGTTTGTGATGACGGCAAGCAATCCCGTTCCGCAGCCGAGGTGCTGAGAAAATCAGGTTTTTCCCAGGTTTTCAGCCTGGATGGCGGCATGGCCGGATGGAAAACAAACGGCCTGCCGGTCACGTTGTAAAAATATGACGCATCCTCTCATTCTCATGTATACCAAGAAAATGTGCCCTTACTGCATCAGGGCAGAAAAACTGCTGCACTCAAAGGGGGTTGCGCACATTGAAAAGATATATATCGACAGGGATGACAGCCTCCGGGATCAGATGATCGAAAAAACCGGGCGGCGCACTGTTCCCCAGATATACATTGGCGAGACGCACGTTGGCGGATATGATGATCTGGCCGCTCTTGATAAAGAGGGCGGGCTGACTCCCCTTCTGCAGAAAGCCTGATCCTGCTTATTTATAACCAACCGGAGCATACACATGCCTTCTGAAACAACAGCTGAAACATCACAACCGATTTTCCAGCTCCAGACGATTTACCTGAAAGACCTCTCGCTTGAACAGCCCAATTCACCGGCCATTTTCCTTGAACAGAAAATGCCGGACCTGCAGATCACCGTTAATGTAGGCGTAGAGGCGCTGGCTGAAACTACATATGAAACGACGATTACCGTGACGTTAACGGCAACGGTGGGTGATAAAACAGCCTACCTGATTGAAGGCAAGCAGGCCGGGATTTTTGAAGTGCGCAATCTGCCAAAGGAAACGCTTGACCAGGTGCTTTACATTACCTGTGCCAGTATTGTTTACCCGTACCTGCGCGCCAATATTGCGGATATTGTGCTTCGTTCCGGGTTCCCGCCGGTTCATCTGGTTGAAATCAATTTTGAAGCCTATTATCGCGAGCGAGTCCAGAAGGGGCTGGACAGCCAGGAATCTGCCGGAAACGGCGCGGCACCGGCTGAATCATCACCTCAACAGTAATGAAGCGTTTTATCAAATCAGGACATGTGCTGGGATTGCTGCTTTTCTTTGCCGCAGGGCTTGCGCATGCCTTTGATTTCGGCGCGGTAGGTGATGAGCCTGCTGTTTTGTATGATACGCCAAGTTATAATGGCGTCAGGCTGTTTATCGCGCCGGCGCACATGCCCGTGGAGTTGCTGCTCACTTATGAGGGGTGGACAAAAATACGGGATGTGTCCGGAGATATGGCCTGGATAGAATCGAAAGCGCTGGGCGACAAGCGCTTTGTTATTGTCAGGGAAAAGCTGGTGCAGATACATGCTTTGCCGGATACCGCGTCGCCAGTTGTTTTTCAGGCGTCAAAAAATGTGGTTCTGGAAAAGCTGATGGCAACAGAGCCGGACTGGGTCAGTGTCTCTCATCCGGACGGACAGACCGGTTTTGTGAAAACCAGCGAAGTCTGGGGTATGTGATACGGCATTGAAACACGCTGTTCCAAAAGGTTGACTCAACACATGAATATTACCGTTCTTGGTGCCGGTGCCTGGGGCACCGCTTTGGCTATTGTGCTGGCACAGCGCCATCCGGTTGTGCTGTGGGGGAGAGATGCCGGCCATATGCTTGCAGCGGAAAAATCCCGTGAAAACAGCGTGGGTTTGCCAGGGTTTGCGTTGCCGGATCAGTTAATGCTCAGTTCGGATTTTGACGATGCGCTCGCCCATGTGAAAACGCCGGATTCACTGCTTTTTGTCGCCACTTCGGTTGCCGGATTGCGAGAGGTGACAAAAAACCTGCAATCGGCGGTTATTCAGAACCTTGTCTGGCTGTGCAAAGGCTTTGAAGAGGGAACCGGTTTTTTACCGCACCAGGTCATTTCTGAATTCATTTCGCCCGCTGTCAGCCGGGGCGTTTTGTCCGGGCCTTCTTTTGCACAGGAAGTGGCGGCGGGTTTGCCCTGCGCGCTGACGATTGCCTCTGATTCGCCTTTGTTGCGGCAGCAGGTGGTTTCGGCGGCCAATTTCGGGAATATGCGCATTTATTCCAGCGATGATGTGACAGGTGTTGAAGTCGGCGGCGCAGTCAAGAATATTCTGGCCATCGCTGCAGGCCTTTGCGATGGCATGGGGCTGGGAACCAATGCGCGAGCGGCCCTGATAACGCGCGGGCTGGCGGAAATCACCCGGCTTGGCGTAGCGCTGGGCGGCCGTCCTGAAACGTTTATGGGGCTGACCGGGATGGGCGATCTGATTCTGACCTGTACCGGTGATTTGTCACGCAATCGCCAGGTCGGACTGGCACTGGCAAAAGGCCAGCCGCTGGATGTCATTGTGGCTGAGCTTGGTCACGTTGCAGAGGGAGTTCGCTGTGCCCGGGCCGTCAGAATGCTGGCAAAATCGTGTCATGTGGATATGCCGATTGCTGATGCTGTGGCGGGTATTTTATTTGACGGGGTTTCTCCCCAGGCGACGCTGGCCCAGCTTTTGTCTCGCCATGCCCGGGATGAGGCAGATTATACCTATCAGAAACCGCTGTAGCTTTTTTATGCGCCGGCAGGAAAAAGCAGATTCCACAATTTTCTGACTTGCGCAATTTCATCCAGAACCATATCGACTTCGACACGCGAGACGTCTGCCCCCTGCATCCGGATCTGATGTTGCCTTCGCCTGAAATTCCGGTAAATATCGGCCAGCGTCTGGCCAAGTCCCTCCGGGATCAGCCCGATTTTTTCGCACAGGACCAAAAGGGCAATATTGCCGATATTGCCGGTCAATTCAGGATGTTTTGCCGCATGTGTCAGGACAAGGCACTGGACCATGAATTCAATATCGATCATGCCTCCTGTGTCGTGCTTGAGGTCAAAAAGCGAAGAGCGGTTAGGGTGCGCGTCATGAATTTTTTTCCGGATTTCCAGGACATCGTGCGAAAGCGTGGCGGTATCGCGCGGCTGCCTTAAAATGGCATCACGGATTGATTCAAAGCGTTCGCCGATTTTTTCGTCCCCTGCGCAGAAACGGGCTCGGGTCAGCGCCTGGTGTTCCCATGTCCAGGCGGATTCTTTCTGGTATTTTTCAAAAGAGGTGACGCTGGATACCATTAATCCGCTGGCACCGTCGGGACGCAAGGCGATATCGATATCAAAAAGCCGTCCGGCAGAAGTCGGGCTGGACATCCAGGTAATAAAACGCTGAGCCAGGCGGGCGTACAGCATGGGAGCGTCGGGATGGTCATCGTCATAAAGAAAAATCAGGTCAAGATCTGATGCATAGCCCAGCTCTTTGCCACCCAGTTTTCCATAAGCGATAACCGCAAAGCGGGGAGTATCCGTGTGACGGTTGGGCATGGCAAGCCAGGCTTCCCGGATAGTCGCTTCAATGATGATATCGGCCAGTTTGGAAAGATGGTCGGCCAGCCTTTCTACTGTCAGCGCGCCCTCAAGATCCTGTGCCAGCAGTCTGAAAAGCTGGGCGTGATGCATGTCCCGCAGAAAATCCATCTGCCGCTCCGTATCCCCCCGCTCAATGCTCAACTGGCTGTCCAGTTCTGTCGTAAAGGCATTCCAGTCCGGCGGGGCAAGCAGTGTGCGCACATCCAGCAGTTCATCCAGCAAAATGGGATGTCTTGTCAGGTATTGCGCCGCCCAGTCACTGGCATCCATCATGCGGATCAGGCGCCCCAGGGTTGCCGGGTATTCTGTCAAAAGTGAAAGGTATGCTGAACGCCGGGCAATGGACTCAAAAAAATCCAGCAGTCGGCCTAAAGACGGCAGGGGGTTGGCGCAGGTATCCGCTATCTGGGGGAGAACCAGGTTAATCAGCGACATCAGGCGGTCCCGGCTGCTGTCGGAAAGGGATTGAATGCGGTTCGCTTTCCAGAGTGCCAGAATTCGTTCTGCCGCCGGACGGGTTTCAGTAAAGCCCACCAGTCCCAGCTTGGCTTCGATTGCAGCAACCTGCTCATTTTCCGGCTGGTTGATCAGGATGGGCTGGTGCAAAACAATCTGGGATTTTTCGTGTGAAGGGGGGGATTTATCACTGAAAATGGCATCAAACTGGGCCGCGACGAAGGCGCGGTGCTTCTGGAGTTCATGCAGAAGGCTGCTGGCGTCGGGATAACCCATCATATTGGCGATGAGGGTTTTGTCATCCGGATTCGAAGGAAGGACATGGGTCTGCGCATCATCCAGGTATTGCAGGCGATGTTCCAGGTTGCGCAAAAAAGCATAGGAGTCTAAAAGCTGTTCGGAAATATCCTTTTCTATCTGGCGTTTGCCGACGAGGATGCGCAGGATTTCACGCGTTGAGCGGTCTCGCAGTGACACATCCCGCCCGCCCCGGATAAGCTGGAACATCTGCGTCAGAAACTCGATTTCGCGAATGCCGCCCCGCCCGAGTTTGACATTGTTATTGCGCTCCGGGTGCATTTTTTCCTGGCGCAGCACTTCCGCGCGAATCTGCTGGTGCATATTCCGTATGGCATCAATCACACCGTAGTCGAGATAACGCCGGTAGACAAAAGGCAGGACAATGCTTTCGAGAACGGCGATGTCTTTTTTGCGTCCGGTAATGGGGCGGGCCTTGATCCAGGCATAGCGTTCCCATTCACGGCCCTGGACAATCAGGTACTGTTCGACCGCGTTGATGCTGCAGACAAGCGGGCCGGAGGCACCGTTCGGACGCAGTGCCATATCGACACGAAAAACAAAGCCGTCTTCACAGATTTCAGAAAGGGCATTGATCAGTCTTTTTCCGAGGCGGGTAAAGAATTCCTGGTTGGACAGTTGTCTTTGCCCCGGTTCCCATGTGCGGGTATCGCCATTTTCCGGATAGACGAAAATCAGGTCCACATCGGAGGAAACATTCAGTTCGCCTCCGCCCAGTTTCCCCATGCCCACCACAATCAGTTCCTGTTCTTCACCGGATAAGGCGCCGACAGGTGTGCCGTGTGCGGCCGTCATTTCTGCCATGAGTGCATCTGCCTGTGTGCGGATAGCAAATTCAGCGAAGGCGGTCATGGCGGTGACGACTTCATTCAAATCGGCTTTTCCGCTCAGGTCACGGTGAATCAGGCTGGCGATCAGGAGGTTTCTTGTCCGGCGCATGGCACGCGGGAGAGTGAATCCCGATGAGGTTTCATTTTGTAACAATGCCGAAAAATCGAGCGCGGAAAGGTTATCCTGTGAAAGCGATTCAACCTGTTTTTGCCGGACAGGCTGGTCGGCATTCACCCAGTGCATGTAAAATCTCGAAGCGCTTCCTGCGGGTAGAAGGGAAAGGGGCATATATTTATTGGAACGGAAATAAAAAACATTCGACAAAAACAGACAAACCATTTTCGCAGATATCGTGCGCAAGGATGGTGAATCCGACCCTCATTTTACGCTTAACCACTGATTTTTATTCATGCACACAGAATTGCCCCCACCGCAGAAACGCTTCAATGCCTGGCAACAGCTATGCCTGAGATTGCGTGAAATAGCGGCAACACCGGATTCCCGGCTGATGCGTGCTGCCCGTATCGGGATTCGGGTGATGCTGGTCGGCTATTTCATTTTCTGTGCGATTTTTCTCTGTGTGCGCTACTTCGTCCTGCCACAGATCAGCCAGTACAAATCCCATGTCGAGAAAGCGCTGACAGAAGGGTTTGGCCGGCAGGTGACGATTGCCCGGATTGATGCTTCCTGGTACGGTTTCCGGCCGCTTCTGAAACTCAATGAAGTCGTTGTGCATGACGCGGATGGTGATCCGGCTCTCCAGTTGCCCGAAATAAAGGCAACAGTATCCTGGTGGTCTTTCGTGGCTTTCGATCTTCGGCTGGCCCAACTGGAAATCAATCGCCCGGAACTGGATATCCGGCGCGACAGCAAAGGCAATCTTTATGTGGCCGGATTGCCGGTTGATACCAGTGTCCGAAAAAAGGGTGGCGGCATGGACTGGATTCTTCGGCAGAATACGATTCTCATCCGTGATGGAACGATTCGATGGGTAGATGAATTGCGCAATGCGCCGGAACTGGCACTGAAAAACCTTAATTTTGTCCTGGAAAACAGTGGGCGCAGGCACCGTATGCGCTTTATTGCACATTCAAATATTATCCAGTCAGGCGAGATTGATATCCGGGCCGATTTTGTCCATCCTTATTTTGCTGAGCGGATATCAGATTCTTCCGCCTGGAAGGGGAGTCTCTATCTGGCGTTGCCGTCTGCCGAGCTGGAACCGTGGAAACCTTATTTTGATTTTCCTTACGGCCTGAAAAAAGGGGCCGGCGCCGTTAATGCCTGGATGAGTTTTGACCATGCGCGGATAGCGGATTTGACCGTGGATGTCGACTTGAACAATGTCGTGCTTCAACTGGAGCCGCGTTTGCCGGTGCTGGATCTGCGTCGTATTTCGGGGCGCATATCGGCAAAGGAAATATTTGATGCCGATGCGACCGATGACAGCCTGACACTGGGAGATCGTCCCCATGAGGTTGAGCTCAGTGACATTTTTCTTGAGACTGCAGACGGTATCAAGATGAAAAGTGTTGATTTTTCGGAAAAGCACATACCGGCAAAAGACGGCAAACCGGCAATGACGGAAATTTCCACGGACGAACTGGATCTTTCCACGCTGATTCAACTGACGAAATACCTGCCGCTGACATCAGAGCAGCACAGGATGCTCAATGATTTTTCGCCATCCGGTGAACTGAATCAGTTCTCCATTCGCTGGGAGGGGCAATATCCCGATCTGGTGTCGTACAAGGTAAGCGGCAGATTCGTCAATTTTTCCATGAATGCCGTACCGGCGCGTTCCGCCCGCCCCAAAACCGCCGGGGAACCGGCGCAGGCAGCCATCCCCGCCATTCCCGGCTTCAGGAACCTGACCGGCAGTGTTTCTGCAAATGAACATGGCGGGACACTGGAACTGGATTCCGATGCGGCAACCCTGAACCTGCCTTCTTATTTCCAAAAACCAAGCTGGCATTTTGATGAGCTCAAGCTCAGGGCAAACTGGTCACAGTCTGAGGGAAATCCGTTTGTCTTTGTCATTGAAAAGATGGATTTTGACCTGGATGGTATTTCGGCATCGATTTCAGGCCGGCATACCAAGCCGCTTTCCGATGATGAAAAAGGTCCCGGCACTGTGGATATGACCGCCACGATCAAAAGTTTTGATATGACAAGAACGGGGCATTACGTTCCACTGCAGACCAAGGAAGTCCTGCGGTATTGGCTTTCCAATGCGTTTCAGGAAGGAACTGCCAGTAATATTAGCGTCCATCTCAAGGGCGATCTTTCCCGGTTTCCCTTTACGGATACGGCCGCAGGCAAGAGCGAGGATGGAGAATTCAGTGTCCGCATGGATGTGAATGGCGTGCGGCTGAATTATGCGCCGACCATGGTATCCAAAGAGGGCAAACTGTTGTGGGAGCCGATCGAAAAAATCAATGGCTGGCTGACAATCAAGGGAGGAGAAATTGTCATTCATGCGGATAACGCGATCTTGAGCGGTAATACGCTGACCAATGTTGATGTTGTTATTCCCGACATGCTGGCGGAGGATGCCTCACTGAATGTTGTCGGATATGCCGAGGGCGAACTGCAGAATTTCCTTCGTTTTGTGAACGCTTCGCCAGTCAATAATGTGATTGGCGGCCTGACCGAGGAATCTAAAACAACCGGCACGGCCAGCCTGATTCTCAAAATGCAGATGCCGCTTTCCAACATGGCAAATTCCAAAGTGCAGGGTACGGTCCAGTTTGCCGATAATGATATTCATCTTTTCCCGGATTTGCCTGTTTTGACCAGTGTCCGGGGCAAGGTCCTTTTTTCTGACAAGGGGTTTGAACTGGAGGGGGTCAATGCACAGTTTCTTGGCGGCACAGTCAATCTCAGCGGTGGAACCGGAAAGGATGGGGGTTCACAGGTTAATGCCAGCGGAACACTGACAGCGGAGGGACTGCGGAAAAATTATGCCGTTGGCAGCCTGGGCAAAATGATGGGACGTTTGTCGGGCAGCATGGCTTACACACTTTCCATTACGCAGAAAGGGGGATCGCAAAGTGGCGGGTATCCCGATATTGTTCTTGAATCGGGGATGAGTGGATTTGGCGTGGATCTCCCTGCACCGCTTGGCAAAAAGAGTTCGGAGACCCGGCAATTGCATGTGGCAGCCAATCCCATTGCCTCAACCGGAAAAGCGCGCCGCGATGAAATCAAAATTGCCTATGGGCCTTCTGCTTTTGCACACTATGAGCGTCAGAAAATCGACAAGACATGGCAGCTTTCCAGGGGGGGAATTGGCATCAATGTGAAACCGGTCCTTCACCCCGGGGTGTCTCTTAATCTTAACCTGCCTGCCCTGGATATGAATGTCTGGCAGGAAGCGCTGTCATCCCTTCTGGCTGATAACGGCGCGGGAAAAGTGGCAGCCAAAGGCGGAGCGGATATCGGGAAATATGTTGAGCCGCAGCAGTTTTCCATTCAGGTGGATGAGCTTGCCGCCATGGAGTTCAAACTGACCAAGGCCAACATTACCGGTTCAAGGCAGCCTGGACGCTGGCAGGCGGAGGTGGATGCCAATGAGTTGAAAGGACAGTTGATGTGGACAGAACCGGTTGGCAAACAGACAACAGGCAAACTGACCGCCCGCCTGGCAACCCTGACAATACCCCGAATGGCGCCGGACAGAATTGAAGATGCCATCAAGCGTGACAGTGTGCGGGATATTCCTGCCATTGATGTTGTGACGGACAATCTCACGCTCTTTGATATCAAGTTGGGAAAAACAGAGCTGGTTGCCAATAATGTTGCCACACCTGCCGGAAGGGAATGGCATATCAACCGCCTGAGTATCTCCAATCCGGATGCCCGGCTGAACTCCACGGGCAGTTGGGTTGTCGGGAGTAGCGGGGCGCAGCAGACCCGGATGAATTATGATCTGGATATCCGTGATGCCGGCAGGCTCCTGGACCGTTTTGGCTACAAGGATATCCTGAGTGGCGGAAAGGGTAAAATGCACGGCGATATCAGTTGGGCGGGGCTGCCGTATTCGCTGGATATCCCGAGCCTTTCTGGTAAGATTGACTTGAATGTCGGGAAGGGGCAGTTCCTCAAGGTCGAGCCCGGCATGGCCAAACTTTTGGGTGTGCTTTCCATGCAATCGCTGCCAAGGAGGCTGACACTGGATTTCAGGGATGTTTTCTCGGATGGTTTTGCCTTTGATGAGGTCACTGCCAAGGCGGAAATTTCAAAAGGGGTTGCCACAACGGAAAACCTGACCATGAAAGGGGTGACCGCGACAGTTCTGATGGACGGCAGTGTGGATATTGCCAAGGAAACGCAAAACCTGCATGTGGCGGTCCTGCCGGAAATCAATGCCGGGGCGGCATCGATTGCCTATAGCCTGATCAATCCGGCGATCGGTGTTGGCACATTTCTTGCGCAGCTTTTTCTGAAAGACCCGCTGTCCAAAACCTTTACCTTTGAATATCAGATAACCGGGTCATGGACTGAGCCGAATATCCAGAAACTGGAAAGCAAGGAAAGCCGGACCCAAAAGTTTATTGATTCAGTGAAACCGACAAGTAAGGACGAGATATGACAAAAGTTGCTGCGATACAGATGATTTCGACCCCTGATGTTGAGGAAAATATCGTCTCGGCCCGCAGGCTGATTGGCGAAGCGGCAGAACAGGGGGCAAAACTGGTTCTTTTGCCCGAGTACTGGCCGAGTATCGGCAGGAACGACAAGGAAAAGCTGGGGCAGGCAGAAGAACCCGGTTCTGGTCCGATACAGGATTTCATGTCCGGTATTGCCAGAGAACACGGGATCTGGCTGATTGGTGGAACCCTGTCTCTTGTGGCGCCGGTTGAAAACAAGGTGCTGAATACGACCCTGGTCTATGATCCGCAGGGTAAGGCAGTATCAAGGTATGACAAGATCCATCTTTTCAGCTTCGCCTCGGGTAAGGAGGCATACGACGAGTCGGCGTATATCTGTGGTGGCGATGATGTGGTTTCGTTCGAAGCGCCTTTTGGCCGGGTGGGGCTGACGGTTTGTTATGACCTGCGTTTTCCCGAACTGTTCCGGGCTTTTGGCGAATGCGCCCTGATTGTCGTGCCGGCAGCGTTTACCTATACCACCGGCAAGGTCCATTGGGAAATTCTCCTGCGCGCGCGCGCGATCGAAAACCAGTGTTATATCCTGGCTGCTGCACAGGGCGGTCGTCATCAGACCGGCCGCCGGACCTGGGGGCAGACAGTATTGATTGATCCGTGGGGTGAGATCAAGGCCGAGTTGATGGAAGGGGAAGGCGTGGTGCTGGGAGAAATCGAGCAGGAGGTACTGGATACCATCCGGGAAAAACTGCCGGCGCTCAAACACAAGCGGCTTTGATCCGCCCTGGATGAAAAAGCGCACCATGCCGGTGCGCTTTTTTGCATAATGCGGTCCTGTTTTAGTCTGAGGTAATGAGAAATGTGCCCGATAACGTAATATCTGGAACAATCATCAGGGGCAACGGCAAGCGGATTTTTTCGCAATCCTCTACAATCATCATTTACACGAAATTATTTCCGGACGGTACTTCATGCAGACACAGAACAGGGAAAACCAGAGCCTTGCTACCGCGCGCAGCATTCTTCTGTCGCCATACGGGCTGGATGATGGCCGTTTGATCGAGATACTGGGAACCGTATTTACGCATCAGGTGGATTATGCGGACCTGTATTTCCAGTTTACCAAAAACGAAAGCTGGAGCCTGGATGAGGGAATCGTCAAGACAGGCAGTTTTTCTATTGACCAGGGCGTTGGTGTCAGGGCCGTTTCCGGTGACAGGACTGCCTTTTCCTATTCGGATGAGATTTCTCTCCCCGCACTTCTGGCGGCGACGGAAACAACGCGAACGATTGCCCGGCAGGGCGCAGGCCGCGTCAGGGTCGCATCTTCAGTCAACCCGCTAAAGGGGCATGACCTGTATTTGCAGGCTGATCCGCTGCAGTCGATCAGTGCAAAAGAGAAAGTGGCGATTTTGGAGCAGATTGAAAAGAAGGCCAAAGCCGCTGATCCACGGGTTGTCCAGGTGATGGCCGGCCTGGCAGGCGAGTACGATGTCGTACTGGTTGTGCGCAGCGATGGCGCGCTGGCGGCAGATGTGCGGCCGCTGGTCAGGTTATCTGTTACGGTGATTGCCGAACAGGATGGGCGACGCGAGATGGGGACCAGCGGTGGTGGTGGCCGATATGATTATGGCTACTTTACGGATGCCATGATTGACCGGTATGTCAGCGAGGCCGTTCATGGGGCGCTGGTCAATCTGGATGCGCGACCGGCTCCCGCAGGCACCATGACGGTTGTTGTTGGTCCCGGCTGGCCTGGCGTGCTGTTGCATGAGGCAGTGGGTCACGGGCTGGAGGGTGATTTCAACCGGAAAGGATCAAGCACGTTTTCCGGTGGGCTGGGCGACAGGGTTGCCGCCAGGGGGATTACCGTGGTTGATGACGGAACGATTGTCAACCGGCGCGGTTCACTGAATATGGACGATGAGGGAACACCGACACAGAACACCGTTTTGATCGAGGATGGTATTTTAAAAGGCTATCTTCAGGACATCATGAATGCCCGACTGATGAAAATGTCGACAACGGGAAATGCCCGCCGTGAATCCTATGCGCATCTTCCCATGCCGCGCATGACCAATACCCTGATGCTGGGTGGCAATCATGATCCGCGTGAAATTATTGAGTCGGTCAAGCAGGGGATTTATGCCGTTAACTTTGGTGGAGGGCAGGTGGATATCACCAATGGCAAATTCGTCTTTTCAGCCAGTGAGGCTTATTTCGTGGAAAACGGCAAAATCATGCATCCGGTCAAAGGGGCCACCCTGATTGGCAATGGCCCGGATATTCTTCGCAGGGTTTCCATGATCGGCAACGATATGTGCCTGGATTCCGGTGTGGGTGTCTGCGGGAAAGAAGGGCAGAGTGTGCCTGTCGGGGTAGGGCAGCCTACCTTGCGCATTGAGGATGTAACGGTTGGCGGCACAGGCTAGTTGTTAAAAAACAACATATCAACCGACACATTTTCAAAAATGCGTTATACTGGAAACGTAAATTGATTAATTGCGACACAAAAATGCTGAATACCATCCGTTTTTTCTTTTTTTACTTTAGCTATTCCGGCCCAGTGGCGGTGGAAGAGCGGTTGTCATCCAGATAAAAGAAGAACCGATTTTCAGCAAACCGCCAGCGATGGCGGTTTTTTGTTTTATTGACCTTACACACTGGAAAAGATCATGCAACGCACTGATGACTTGAGGATTATCGCCATGAAGGAATTAACGCCCCCTTCACACCTGATCCGTGAATTCCCCTGCTCCGACAAGGTTGCCGATACGGTGGCCAACTGCAGAACCGCACTTCACCGGATTCTGCATGGAAAGGATGACCGCCTGATGGTTGTTATTGGGCCCTGCTCCATCCATGACCCCCAGGCGGCGCTGGAATATGCCTATCGTTTGCGGGAAGTCCGCGAGCGGCTCGGTAACGAACTGGAAATCGTGATGCGAGTGTATTTTGAGAAACCCCGTACGACCGTCGGCTGGAAAGGGATGATCAATGATCCTCACATGGATAACAGTTTCCAGATCAATGAGGGGTTGCACATGGCAAGGGAGTTGCTCCTGAATATCAATGACCTGGGGGTGCCGGCAGCAACCGAGTTTCTCGATATGATCAGCCCACAGTATGTAGCGGACATGATCAGCTGGGGGGCCATCGGAGCCAGAACAACGGAATCACAGGTTCACCGTGAGCTGTCATCGGGCCTTTCCTGTCCGGTTGGCTTCAAGAACGGAACGGATGGCAACGTCAAGATCGCCATCGATGCCATCAAGGCAGCATCTCATCCCCACCATTTCCTCTCCGTTACCAAGGGGGGGCATACCGCTATTTTTGCGACACGGGGTAATGAGGATTGCCATATTATTTTGCGTGGCGGGAAAAAGCCCAATTATGACAAAAGGAGCGTTGATGCGGCCTGCCGCGAAGTGGCCGCAGCCGGTTTGCCGCCGCGCGTGATGATTGATGTCTCGCATGGTAACAGTTCGAAGAAAGCGGAAAACCAGGTGCCGGTTTGTGCAACGATCGGCAGGAATGTGGCTGCCGGGGACATGCGAATCGTTGGTGTCATGGTGGAGTCCAACCTTATCGCAGGGCGCCAGGATATGATTCCAGGGCAACCGCTTACCTATGGGCAATCCGTTACGGATGCCTGTATCGGCTGGGATGACAGTGTTATGCTGCTTGAAAGACTGGCGGAATCAACCAAAAAACGCCAGGACAAGGTCCGGTATAACGGTGACTGAGATAAAAAGGCTTGCTGCCAGTGAAGCAAGCCTTTTTATCTTTTAGTCCCGGAAATTGTTGAATTCCAGCGGCAGGTCCGTGACTTCTTTTTTGAGCATGGCAATGGCGGCCTGCAGGTCATCCCGCTTGGCGCCGGTAACACGGACAGAGTCACCCTGTATGCCGGCCTGGACCTTGAGTTTGCTGTCCTTGACCAGTTTGACGATTTTCTTTGCCGCATCGGATTCAATGCCGTTGCGGATCTTGATCGTCTGCTTGACCTTGTCACCGCTCATTTTCTCGATTTTGCCTTCATCCAGAAAACGGACGTCCACGTTTCGCCGTGTCATTCTGCCGGTCAGGACATCTTTCAGCTGATTAAGCTGGAATTCCGAATCGGCAAAGGCAGTCAGTTCACGGTCTTTCTGCTCGACCCGGGCGTCGCTGCCCTTGAAGTCAAAACGGGTGGAAACTTCCTTGTTGGTCTGCTCGACAGCATTTCTGACTTCAACCATATTGGCTTCGGAAACAACATCAAATGATGGCATGTCTCTCCTTTCGCTTGCATGAGGGGATATAAAAGAAACAATATGCCATTGTATAAAACAAAACGCCCCTCGGCTACCCAGCCTGTGCAATTGCTCCTATAATCCTTTTACTATGCAGACGTCCCTTCCCGTTCAGGCGGATTTCCCCTTGCGCACATTGAATACTTTCGGTATCAGTGCTTTGGCACATGCCTATCTGGCCGTGCATGCGGCAGATGATCTTTTCCGGGTGTGCGCGGATGACAGGCTGGCGGCTTTGCCGCGTCTGGTGCTGGGTGGCGGCAGCAACCTGCTTTTTACCCGGGACTTTCCCGGCCTGGTGCTGCATATGCTCAACACTGGAAAAAGGGTGTCGGGTGAGGATGCCTCCCACGTTTATGTGACGGGGGCTGCGGGTGAAAACTGGCATGAGTTTGTCCGCTGGACGCTGGAAAACGGCTGGGGCGGGCTGGAGAATCTTTCGCTGATTCCGGGGACGGTCGGTGCAGCACCTGTCCAGAATATCGGTGCTTATGGTGCGGAGTTGAAGGATTATTTTCATTCTCTTCTGGCATTTGATTTTGAAACCGGAAAAACGCGGCTTTTTACAGCGGCGGATTGCTGTTTTGCCTATCGCGAGAGCTTTTTCAAACAGGACGGAGCCGGCCGCTTTGTGATACTCGAGGTGACTTTTGCCCTGCCCGGGCAGTGGCAGCCCAATCTTTCCTATCCGGATGTGGCGGAGGCCCTTTCAAATGCCGGCCATGTTGTGCCGTCTCCGAAAGATATCAGCGATGTCATTATCGCCATCCGCCAGCGAAAGCTGCCGGATCCGGCGCTTGTCGGCAATGCCGGCAGTTTTTTTAAAAATCCAACGGTATCCCGTGCGCTTTTTGACGAGTTGAAAGTAGCGCATCCGCACATGCCCGGATACGTGCAGCCTGATGGAAGTGTCCGTATTGCCGCGGGGTGGCTGATTGACCAGTGTGGCTGGAAAGGAAAAACCCATGGCAATGCAGGTGTCTGTGAAACGCAGGCGCTGGTGCTGATTAACAGGGGGGAGGCGACCGGCGAAGAGGTTGTCCGGCTGTCAGAAGCCATCCGGCAGGACGTCCGGGACCGGTTTGGCCTGCTTCTTGATGTGGAACCGGTTTTTATCTGAAACGGGTCAGTCAGCAGATTGTTCTACAAAGGCTTTCAGCCCGCCCGCCATCAGCGTTTCATTGGGGACGATGCCTTTTTCCGTGATAAGCGCGCTCACCAGTTCCGCCGGAGTGACATCAAAAGCCGGGTTTCGGATGGAAACGCCCTCTGCTGCCCAGAGGCAGTCACGAAAGCCTTTGACTTCAGTGATATCCCGCTCTTCAATAGGAATATCCGCGCCGGTCGGAAGGGAAAGGTCGATAGTGGAGAGCGGGCAGGCGACATAAAAGGGAATGTTGTGCCGTCTCGCCAGGACCGCGACCATGTAGGTGCCGATTTTATTGGCAACATCGCCGTTGGCGGCAACCCTGTCTGTCCCGACTACAACGGCATCGATTTCGCCGGTTTGCATCATGTAGCCGGCCATATTGTCCGTAATAAGGGTGACAGGGATATTTTCCTGCACCATTTCCCATGCGGTCAGCCGGGCGCCCTGCAGGAAAGGACGCGTTTCGTTGGCAATGACAGACAGGCGCTTCCCGTCGGCGATGGCTGAACGGAAGACGCCCAGTGCTGTTCCATGCCCGGCGGTTGCCAGTGCGCCGGCATTGCAGTGCGTCATGACACGTGCGCCGTCCGGCAGGAGTGCGGCACCGTATTCGCCCATGGCCTGGTTGATGCGGACATCTTCTTCGTGAATGTGATGGGCTTCCGAAAGCAGCTGTTCGGCTGTTTGTGCCTGCGGCAGGGAATCAAGCGATGATAAAAGTGTTCGCATCCGGTTGAGGGCCCAGAAAAGATTGACTGCCGTTGGACGGCTTTGGGCCAGCAAATCAAATCCCTGGTCCATTCCGGTCTTGAAGTTTTCCGGAGAGGTGTCTTTCAGCCTGAGCGCTTCCAGGGCAATACCATAAGCTGCGGCAACACCGATAGCCGGCGCGCCCCGTATAACCATGTTCCGGATGGCGTCAGCCACGGTAGAAGCAGAGTCACAGCGAACGTATTTTATGCTCCCCGGCAGAATGCGCTGGTCAATCATCTCGATTACGCCATTGCGCCAGCGGAGGGTTTCAACAGCAGATGCCGGTATCGCGGTCATTTATTCTCCCTCGAATTCACACAGGGTGAAAACGGCATAGCCGCTTTCTTCCAGTTTTTTGTGTCCGCCCAAATCGGGAAGGTCTACCAGAAAAGCGGCTTCGACCAATTCTCCCCCGCTTTGTTCGATCAGCCTGATGGCGGCGATGGCGGTTCCACCGGTAGCCAGCAGATCGTCAATCAGCAGGATTTTCTGGCCCGGCAGGATGGCATCATCATGTATTTCGATCCGGTCGGCGCCATATTCCAGTTCATAATCCTGTCCGATGGTTTTGCCAGGAAGTTTGCCTTTTTTGCGTATGGGGATCAGGCCGCAGCCCAGGGCATAGGCGAGGGGGGCGCCAACCAAAAAGCCGCGCGCCTCAATGACGGCGATTTTGTCGATTCCCGTGCCGGAATAGCGCATGACCAGTTCATCAACTGATTCACGCAGCCCGCGCGAATCCAGAAGGAGGGTGGTGATATCACGAAACTGGACGCCTTTTTTAGGGTAATCCGGGATGGTGCGAATGTAGGAAATGATAGACATGACAAACCTTTCAAAGCGTTGTTGTCAGGACGAGTGCCATTGGCCATAGTTTTTGAACTGTTCGAAAACCTTCTGCATTTGTTCCGGTGAGAGAAGTACCGGATTGCCAACCTGCAGAATGCGCCAGTATTGTTCACATAATGCTTCCACTTCGATTGCAACCGACAGGGCATGTTTCAGATTCCGTCCGGCCGCCAGCATGCCGTGATGCGCCAGGAGGCAGGCATACCGGTCTTTCAACGCGATCAATGCAAGATCTGAGAGTTCCTGGGAGCCAAAGAGCGCATAAGGGGCGCAGCGGATAGAGTCTCCTCCAGCCAGAGCGATCATGTAGTGAAAGGGGGGGATATCGCGATGCAGGCATGCCAAGGTTGTTGCAAAGGGCGAGTGGACATGGATGACAGCGTTGGCATCAGAATAATGCATCAGGATATCGCGATGCATGCGCCATTCGGTGCTGGGCTTGTGTTCGCCCTGTGCCTGCCCGTCAAAATCCATTCGGACCATGGCTGCGGCAGACATGTCATCAGGCGGCACGCCACTGGGGGTGATCAGAAAGGCGCTGTCTGACGAAGCTGTTCTGACACTGACATTGCCCGTTGTCCCTCGGTTCAGTCCGTTTTTTACCAGCTGCCTTGATATCAGCAGCAACTCTTCCCGAAGATGGCTGTCATCGTTGATGGAAGAGGCGTTACTCATTTTTTGAGTACCCTTCCCGCAACAGCATCAAGCTGCTGTACCAGTTGGCTGTCCCGTGCACCGGGTGCGGTGATCAGGGCATGTTCCAGCGCAAAACGGCAGGAGCAGGATGAGGCCGATTCGTCGCCATGAAGCGAGGGGATGGCGCTGCACACCAGCGTGCGTGCTTTTTCAGCGTTATCGTGCAGGGTCTGGATGATCTGGCTGACAGAGACATGGTCATGATCCGGGTGCCAGCAATCGTAATCGGTGACCATGGCAATGCTGGCGTAACACATCTCGGCTTCGCGGGCGAGCTTGGCTTCCGGCATGTTGGTCATGCCGATTACATCACAATTCCAGCTGCGGTAGAGTTCGGATTCCGCGTGGGTCGAAAACTGGGGGCCTTCCATGGCCAGGTAGGTGCCGCCTGAAACCGTTTCGATGCCGGCTTGTTTTGCGATGTCGTAAATGAGCCGGTTCAGGCGGACGCAGGTGGGGTGGGCCATGGAAATATGGGCAACGCATCCCGCCTCAAAAAAGGAATTTTTCCGGCCGTGTGTCCGGTCAATGTACTGGTCTACCAGCACAAACATGCCGGGGCGCAGATGTTCTTTCAGGGAACCGACGGCACTGACGGAAATGATCTGCTTTGCGCCCGCGCGTTTTAAGGCATCGATGTTGGCACGGTAGTTGATCTGGGAGGGAGAGTATCGGTGTCCCCGTCCGTGACGTGGCAGAAAAACCAGCTGGCGGCCGTTCAGTTTGCCAAAAAGCAGTGCATCGGAAGGTTCGCCAAAGGAAGAGGAAACCTTTTCCCAGCGGGTATCCGTGAGTCCCTCCATGTCGTATAAGCCGCTTCCGCCAATAATGCCTGTTATTCCCATTTCCACGCCTTCGTCTGCTTGTTTACCGGTTAATTATCGGGGCGCATGGCGTTTTATGCAAGGCAGGAAAAAGGCCGCCGGCAATGTAAAACGGCGCCGGGAGTTGCCGGCGCCGTGATGGATGAGCCTGTCTGGAGCTATTTTTTACGGCTTTCACGCAGGCTGGCAGCGATACGCATGCGCAGCGCATTCAGCTTGATAAAGCCGCCGGCATCTTTCTGGTCGTAAGCGCCGGCATCGTCTTCGAAGGTGGCAATTGTGGAATCAAACAACGAGTCAGCGGAGTCGCGCCCGGTCACAATGACATTGCCTTTGTACAGTTTGAGACTGACGGTGCCGTTGACATGCTCCTGGGTATGGTCGATCAGTGTCTGCAGAGCGATCCGCTCGGGAGACCACCAGTAGCCGTTGTAGATCATGGAGGCGTAACGCGGCATCAGGTCGTCTTTCAGATGGGCGACTTCTCTGTCCAGCGTAATGGATTCAATGGCACGGTGTGCAGGCAGGAGGATGGTGCCGCCGGGTGTTTCATAGCAGCCGCGCGATTTCATGCCGACATAGCGGTTTTCGACAAGATCAAGCCGACCGATGCCATGTTTGCCGCCCAGACGATTGAGTTCGGTCAGCAGGGCGGCCGGGGACATTGTCTGGCCATTGATAGAAACCGGGTCACCTTTTTCAAACCCGATCTGGATATGTTCTGCCTGATCCGGAGCGGCTTCCGGGCTGACAGTCCAGCGCCACATGGATTCTTCCGGTTCGGCGCTGGGATCTTCCAGGTGGCGCCCTTCGTAGCTGATATGAAGCAGGTTGGCATCCATCGAATAGGGAGCACCTCCCTGGCGGTGTTTCATGTCGATTTCGATACCGGCATTTTCCGCGTATTCGAGCAGTTTTTCCCGGGAAAGCAAATCCCACTCACGCCAGGGCGCGATGATCCTGATGCCGGGCATCAGGGCATAGGCGCCGAGCTCAAAACGGACCTGGTCGTTTCCTTTGCCGGTAGCGCCATGAGAGATGGCGTCAGCGCCTGTCTGGCGCGCTATCTCGATCTGGCGTTTGGCGATGAGCGGACGGGCAATACTGGTACCGAGAAGGTACTCGCCTTCGTAAATGGCGTTGGCGCGGAACATGGGAAAAACAAAGTCCCGGACAAATTCTTCACGCAGGTCATCAATAAAGATGTTTTCCGGCTTGATACCGAATTTCAGCGCTTTCTGTCTTGCCGGATCCAGTTCTTCTCCCTGCCCCAGGTCAGCGGTAAAGGTGATGACTTCACACTGATAGGTATCCTGAAGCCATTTGAGAATAACAGAGGTATCCAGACCACCGGAATAGGCCAGGACCACTTTTTTTACATCACTCATGATTTTTTGCTTTCACTTGTTTCAGTTGGAAAGGACATGCCGTGAAAGGTTGCCGGGGGAATGACAGGGATCACGGCGGTATGTCCAGCATTTTATGCCGATTCGGGTCAAACGGGAATATGGCGTCTATACCCGGTCCAGTACGAGGTATTCCAGGAGTGCTTTCTGGACATGAAGGCGGTTTTCCGCTTCTTCCCAGACGACAGACTGGGGGCCGTCGATGACTTCTGACGTGACCTCTTCACCCCGGTGGGCCGGCAGGCAGTGCATGAAAAGGGCATCAGGCGCTGCACGGCTCATTTTTTCGGCATCCACGCACCAGCCGTCAAAGGCTTTTAAGCGGGCGGCGTTTTCTTCCTCGAATCCCATGCTGGTCCAGACATCTGTTGTGACGAGATGGGCGCCCTCACAGGCTTTTGCCGGGTCGTCAAACAGGGTGAAGTAGCTGTGGTCGGAAGAGACCAGGTCGTAGTTGATATCGTATCCCTTCGGGGTCGAGATATTGAGGTGAAACCCGAAAATCCGGGCTGCCTGCAGCCATGAATAAAGCATGTTATTGGCATCGCCTATCCAGGTAACGGTTTTTCCCCGAATGGCCTGACGGTGCTCAATGAAGGTGAAAACGTCAGCCAGGACCTGGCAGGGATGATGTTCGTTTGTGAGTCCGTTGATGACCGGAACACGGGAGGACGCGGCAAAACGCTCGATAATTTCATGGCCGAAGGTGCGGACCATGATAACGTCACACATTCTTGACATGACCTGGGCGGCATCCTCAATGGGTTCGCCCCTGCCTAACTGGCTGTCGCGGGTATTCAGGTAAATGGCGGTACCGCCGAGTTGAGCCATCCCGGCCTCGAAAGAAAGACGGGTTCGGGTTGAGCTTTTTTCAAATACCATGACCAGCGTGCGATCCAGAAGCGGATGATAAGTTTCGTAGTTCTTGAATTTGCGCTTGATGATACGCGCACGCTCAATCAGATATTCGTATTCAGCCAGCGAGAAATCGGAAAATTGCAAATAGTGTTTGATTGTCATACATGACCTCCCGGGTCAGAAAAAGCTGACGGGGGCGTAATTAAATTGCTGATTATATTAGATTTGTTCATATTACAGCAATTGCGCCGGGAGGATATTGCCGCAAAAAGGATAATTGTCACAGATCAGTAAACTTTCTGCGATGACTCGTGAAGCAACTGGGCGTACAGGCGATGGCGCATGGGTGAAATATCACCGGTTTCCACTGCTTCCAGTATGGCGCATCCCGGCTCGGCGAGATGCCTGCAGTTGTGGAAACGGCAGTGCCCGAGATAGGGGCGAAATTCCCGGAATGCTTTTTCAAGCGCTTCCCTGTCCAGGTGATACAGGCCGAATTCCTGGAATCCAGGGGAATCAATCAGGGCGGAATGGCTGTCTACCTGGTACAGGCGGGTGAAAGTGGTGGTGTGTTTGCCCGAATCCAGCGCGGATGAAATTTCCCGGGTAGCGATATCCACGCCCGGGATCAGGATGTTGATAATGGATGATTTACCCATGCCGGATTGCCCGATCAGGATGGTCAGCTGATTTTCGACCAGCGGCATCAGGGTCTGGCGCGTGATTTGCGGCTCTTCTGTTGCCGAGACTTCATGCACCGGATAGCCCAGCGAGCGATAAAGGGCAAGACGCTCACGTGTCCTGGGCAGTGCATCGGCAATGTCCGTCTTGTTCAGGATCAGGTGCGCGGGAATTCCGACAGCTTCGGCTGCTACCAGCGCGCGTGAAATCAGGTCGTCGGTAAAACCGGGCTCGGTGGCGACGACAATGAAAAGCTGGGTGACATTGGCCGCCAGCAGTTTGGATTTGAACTGGTCGGAGCGAAAAAGCAGGGTCTGGCGTGCCTCGATGGATTCAATGACAGCCTGTCCTTTGGCTGTCGGGGTAATCATGACATGATCTCCCACGGCCACATCGCTTTTTTTCCCCCGCGTTACGCTCTGTATGAGTTCACCGTCCAGTTCAGCCAGGTAATGGCGTCCATGGGCGGCAATAACAAGGGCTTTTTTTAACGGTCTGGTCATGTCTTGCCGAGTAATCTCTCTATGCGGATGCTGGCGGGCGGGTGTGAATCATAAAAGGCAGAATACAACGGATCAGGGGTCAGCGTCGAGGCATTGTCTTCATACATCCTTACCAGGGCCGAGACCAGGTCTTCAGTACGGGCATATTGTGCGGCAAAGGCATCGGCTTCAAACTCATGTTTGCGCGAGCTGATGGAAACAAGCGGCGAAAAAAAGAAGGTAAAAAGCGGCAGCGTCAGGGCAAAGAGCAGCAGTGCCATGGCATCGTTGTCTGCCGTCAGTGACGGACTGACGCCCAGTCCGAGATAAAACCAGCCCTGTGTTTTCAGGTAACCCAAAAGCGCCAGAAAACCCAGCGACGCCACAGCCATGACAGCCATCCGCTTGATGATGTGCTTCAGGCGGAAATGCCCCAGTTCATGCGCGAGAACGGCTTCGACTTCAGGAGGGGAAAGACGTGAAATCAGCGTGTCATAAAAAACGATACGCCTGGCAGCCCCAAAACCGGTGAAATAGGCATTGCCATGCGAACTGCGCCTGGAGCCATCCATGACAAAAAGCCCGTTTGAGGTAAACCCTGTTCTTTCCAGGAGATGCTCGATTCGGGTACGCAGGTCGCTGGCTTCCAGCGGCGTGAATTTGTTGAATAGCGGCGCGATCAGCGTCGGATACAGGACCATCATGAGCAGTTGAAAGCCGTTCCACAGGAGCCACGCATAAATCCACCACCAGTCTCCGGAACGGGACATGATCACCAGCACAAGCCAGGCCAGCGGCAGGCCGATGATGGCGCCCATGAGGGTGCTTTTTGCCATGTCTGCGAAAAAGAGTGTAGGGGACATCTTGTTGAAGCCGAATTTTTCTTCAATGACAAACTGGCTGTAATAGTCAAATGGCAGGTCAAGCAGGCCGGAAATGAAGGCAAAAGCCGCCAGGAGTCCGATCTGGTACAGCATGGTCGGACCAGTCATCGCAAGAACCTGTTCGGCCAGGTATTCCAGTCCGCCGAAAAGCGTAAAGCACAGGAGAACAAACGCGTCGAAAAACATCATGAACAGGGCAAATCGCCGCTTGGCAATGGTGTAGTCGGCGGCTTTCTGGTGTGCCGTCAGGGGGATATCAGAGGCAAACTGCGGGGGGACAGTATCCCGGTTGGCTTTCACATGCCGGATCTGGCGAAGGGACAGCCAAAGGCGGGCAAGGAGGGTTGCGGCAAGAAAAAAACCGAAAATCAGCGTAAAAGCATGTGATGTCATTTTATCCTTGTGAGAAAATGCGCAATTAAAGCCTATAAGGATCGAATTATGTCACAAGCAGAAGAGTTGCAATCCGGATCGGATCAGGTTTTGACAACACCCGCTCATCCCAGTGAGTTTAATCTGATCTGGGTGGATATGGAAATGACCGGGCTGGATCCGGATACGGATGCCATTATCGAGATTGCCGTTGTGGTGACGGATTCCGAACTCAATGTTCTGGGAGAGGGGCCGGTACTTGCCATTTATCAGCCGGATGCCGTGCTTGACAAAATGGATGCCTGGAACAAGGGAACGCATGGACGCTCCGGGCTGACTGAGCGGGTAAAGGCATCCACCATCAACGAGGCTGCAGCAGAAGATATTCTGATCGAATTTCTCAAGCCGTATGTGCCAAAGGGCAAGTCACCGATGTGCGGCAATACAATCTGCCAGGACCGCCGTTTCATGGTGCGCGGTATGCCGCGGCTGGAAGCTTATTTCCATTACCGGAACCTGGATGTCTCAACGCTCAAGGAGCTGTGCCGCCGCTGGAAGCCCGAAGTGGAAGCGAATTTCAAGAAGCAGCAAAAGCATACGGCACTGGCAGATATCAGGGAATCCATTGAAGAGTTGCGCTATTACCGTCAGCACTTTATTCATATCTGATTTTCAGGCATCTCATGGAAGCGGAACCGGTTGATAATGAAGCGTTGCGCGAACTGATTGACCATCAGGAGCGCATACGCGAAGATGAACGAAAACGGATCGCGCGTGAAATCCATGATGAACTGGGGCAGTATCTGCTGGCCCTGCGTATTGAGGTTTCGCTGCTCAAGGATGCGAGCAACGACGTCATGAGACAGCGTCAGACGCGGGTCGACCGGATTCTCGAGCATGTGGATTCCACGGTCAAAAGCGTGCGGACCATTATCAATAATCTTCGTCCGGCCGTACTGGATCTTGGCCTGGTTCCTTCTCTGGAATGGCAGGCACGGGATTTTGAACGCCGTAACGGTATCCGGTGTGAATTTTTCACGACAGACGAGAATCTTTCCCTGGATGACGAGCCATCCACGGTATTGTTCCGCATACTTCAGGAGACGCTTACCAATGTGGTGAGACATGCGAAAGCAACGCATGTGAAAATCAGTCTTTCAACGGGAAAAGACCGGCTGGTCATGCGGGTTGCCGATAATGGCATTGGCATGCCAAAGGTGCGCAACCGCAAAATCAAATCGTTCGGGCTGGCGGGAATCCGCGAGCGCATTGCCATGCTCAACGGGGAGTTTTCCATTGAAAGCAATGATGCCGGAACCATCCTGACCTTTATTCTTCCTTATGGGCAGCCCGATGACCTGTTCAGTGGTCATCCAGAAAGGGCTTGAGGATTTCCAGCGTCCGTTCTGTCGCGCCACGCTGCCGCCGGGCAAACTGTTGTGCTTTTTCTCCCATGATACGGCGTGTTTCATCATTTGACAGGAGACGGCCGGCTTCACGCATCAGATCGGTGGCGGAATGAATACGCACAGCGGCGCCTTCAAGCACGGCATCTTCCGTGATGGCCTCGAAATTGAAAGTATGGGGGCCGATAATGACCGGAACGCCAAGCGCACAGGCTTCAATCAGATTCTGTCCGCCAAGCGGTTCCAGGCTGCCGCCGATGAATGCCACGTCAGAAGCTGCGTAGTAAGCGAACATTTCACCCATTGAATCGCCCAAAAGCACCCGGGTATCACGTGGAAGCGGTAAAGCGGAAGCAAGGTCCGTTCCCAGTTCCGAGCGCCGGATCATGGATAGTTTTCTTGCCGTGATCATTTCGGCAACCGCGTCAAAGCGCTGGGGATGGCGGGGTACCATGAGCAGAAGTGTTTCCGGGGGAGATAAATCCGAAAGGGCATCCAGAATCGGGTTTTCCTCACCATCGCGGGTACTGGCGCACATCAGAACGGGGCGTTCGCCAATGCAGGCGCGAAGACGGCGTCCTTTTTCAATCATTTCTTCTGTCGGTGTGGCGTCAAACTTGACGCTGCCGGCGACGGTGACGTGTCGTGAACCGAATTCCCTCAGGCGCTTTGCATCGGTTTCTGTCTGGGCCGCCACGCAACTGATGCCATCAGCAGCTTCCTGTATCAGCGAGGGCAGCCGTTTACCCTTTTTCAGGGAGCGTTCTGACAGGCGTGCATTGACGAGCGCGACAGGAATGCGGCTGGCCCGGCATTGTGCAATCAGGTTGGGCCAGACTTCCGTTTCCATGAGAATGCAGATGCCGGGCTGAAAACGGGAGATAAGGCGGCGCATCATGAAACCGGTATCGTACGGAAGATATGCCTGCATGACGCGGGGATTGTTGCCGAAGAGTTCCTGCCCGGTTGCCCGTCCTGTCGGTGTCATGCAGGTAAGCAGGACATTTCTGTCCGGATAGGCAGCAAGAAGGGCTTCTACCAGAGGTTCTGCTGCGCGGGTTTCGCCAACGGATACGGCGTGAACCCATATGCAGCCGGCAGAAACCGGCGATGACGGGTAAACCCCCAGCCTTTCGGCAATATGCCTGCGATAGCCGGGTTCCTTTTTCCCGCGCCACCATAAACGGAAGAGGGCAAACGGGAGAAGCAGCCACCAGGCAAGAGAATACAAAATTCGCATCGATGCGCTTAAATAAGTTTTTCTGAACCAGACGTATTATCCATGAAATAGGGGCTGATGCGTATCAGATGCGCGATTTTCCTTGCTTGTCCGCCTGAGGCCCGTGTTGCACATAATTATTTGATTTGATGTAAAATATCTCATGTGTTTAATTTCTTTCTGGCAATTGTTTCTGACTCGGAGCAGCCCATTGAGAAATCGGCAGCACGGGTCATGTAAATGGCCGGGGAGCAGTGTCAACGACTATGAAGTTACGAATCGCGACATACAACATCCATAAAGGTGTTTCCGCTGTGGGAGGCCTCCCGCGAGTCCATGATTTGAAAAAAAGCATGTCATCGTTGGCCGCGGATGTTATTTTCCTTCAGGAAGTACAGGGACGCCATGACTGGCTGGCGCTCAGCCAGTCCGGGCAATGGCCATCCGAGGCGCAGCATGAATTCCTGGCCGGACAGTATCACCATTCCGCCTATGGAAAGAATGCCGTTTATGATCATGGCCATCACGGTAATGCGCTTTTGAGCGCCTATCCGATCATTTCACAGAACAACCACGATATTTCCGATCACGCACTGGAGTCGAGGGGGCTTTTGCATTGTGTCCTTCAGACGCCGGAGGCCAAGGTGCACTGCTATGTGGTTCATCTCGGCCTTCTGGAAGGAAGCCGCCGCCGCCAGACGCAAATGCTGATTGACAATGTCTATCGCTCCACGCCTGCCAATGCCCCGATTATCATTGCCGGAGATTTCAACGACTGGGGTAACCATCTGTCAGACGATATCAGGGATGCTCTTGGCGTGAAAGAGGTTTTCGACAGCCGTCCACCCAAAAAAGGGATTGCATCCTGTATCAGGAAACTGTCAGGCAGAACGCCCAAGCCGCAGCCGGCCCGGACTTTTCCGGCGGCCTTTCCCTGTCTGCCGCTGGACCGGATCTATGTTCGGGGCTTCAAGGTGGATTCGGCGACCGTCATGCATGGCCGTCGCTGGGCAAAGGTATCTGACCATGCGCCCATCGTGGCGTCATTGACAATGGAATAGCATGAGGCAGGCCGTCTCAGCCTGTCTCGGGATATAATGCGGTGCATCATGCTGGTGCGCCCCGGATCGCTTATCTCTGACAATCATCTCACGCTTTTGGATAGCGGGCGGGAGTATTTCCCCGAGTTGATCAGGCAAATCAATGAGGCCAGGTCGGAAATCTATTTTGAAACCTATATTTTTTATCCCGACGAAGTTGGCCGGGCGGTCATGCGTGCCCTGCAGCAGGCTGCGCAGCGGGGTGTCCAGGTCCATGTCATTACCGACTGGTTCGGCACAGGGATGAGATTGTGCCGGCTGCTCAGGCGTGAATTTGAAAAGGCCGGCGTGCACTTCAGGGTTTTCAACCCCTGGTTTTACCGCGGCCTGGCCAGGCAGCACCGGAAAGTGTGCGTAATTGACCATCAGCATGCCTTTGTCGGCGGCATCAATATCCTGGACGATTACCGTTATGACTACAGCAAAAAAAAGCGCTTTCTGCAAGCGCCGCGCTGGGACTTTGCCGTTCTGGTTGAGGGCCCGATCCTGAATCTTATCCAGCAGGAGGTCGAGGCTTTCTGGGAGCGGGTAGGGCATATGCCGATCAGAAGCCGTTTTCGCAAGTACCGCACGTCTTTCAAACGGAAATTCGCGATCGCCAAGGTGGCGCTCGCCGGATTTGTCGTACGGGATAATTTCCGCAATCGCCGCACGATCCAGCGCGCCTATTTGCGGGCAATGGGCCGGGCCAGGCGCGAGATTATACTGGTAACGCCGTATTTTGCGCCTGGCCGCAAATTCCGCTCGGCGCTGATTTCGGCTGCCGGGCGCGGGGTGAAGGTAACGCTTTTGATTGGCATTGGCGAGTTCTGGTGGCAGGATGCCATAGCCAAATCTTTTTTCCCGAAACTGCTCAAAAGCGGCGTGCGGCTTTACGAGTACCGCAAAACGCAATTGCATGGCAAGGTGGCAGTCGTGGACGATACCTGGGCAACAGTGGGTTCCAGTAATTGCGATGGCCTGAGTCTTTTTATCAACCACGAGGCTAATGTCATTGTCAGGGATACGGAATTTGCCTCCACATTGCGGGAGCATATTTTTACCGGTATTGCGGATGCCGAGGAAATTCACCTGGAGGATTTCAAACGCATGCCGTGGTACCGGCGTTTCTGGTACGGCACCGCCCATCTGATCTATCGTTCCATCATGCGAACGGTGACGTGGGGAGACTACAACTGAGTGGTTGCCAAAGCGTGACTCGCGGTACAATAAACATGGAAGCAAGCCAGACAGCCGCTGGTCACAATAGTGACGGGAGGAAGGTCCGGACACCACAGAGCAGGGTGACGGCTAACGGCCGTCCGCTGAAAGCCGCGAGGTATAAGGCGAGGAACAGGGCCACAGAGACGAGCGTATTCAGTTACGGTGAAACGCGGTAACCTCCACCTGGTGCAATTCCAAGTAGGCACGCGATGAGGCGGCTCGCGGAGCGTGCGGGTAGGAAGCTTGAGCGCCGGAGTAATCCGGCGCCTAGATGAATGGCTGTCATAGCAAACGGTTTTTCCGGTTGCCGTAACAGAATCCGGCCTATCGGCTTGCTTTTATTTTTCACAGAAGGGTACGTCAGCCTGAAAAGGGCTGACGTACCCTTTTTCTTTTTTCAGCGCTCATGTCATTCGACTTGAAATGCGACGGGTTTACCCCTGTTTTTACTGTGAAAAAAATTGATCTGAATCAGGTTTTCCGACTTTGTCTCTTTTTTGGCATGAAAAGGGCGGTTTTTTGGATATACATGTTTTTACCTGAGAGGTCACTTTCACAGCAATTCGTAAGTCGCTAATTTTTATGGAAATTTATTTTTGCGCGTTATGACGAAATGTCTCTAAGTTATTGAGTTCATTAAGATTTTTTTTGTTTTTTTGATCAAAAACGCTTGACCAGTGACGCCGGCTTCCTCTAAAGTGGGAAAAGGTGTAAAAAAGTGGCATTTTGTGGGAATTGTCCGTGTAGTTCTCAGTTGGTTGGTGTTGTTGTTTTTTTAAAGGGGTGTTTGTGTTTCAGGGTGCGTCCTCCATCACGCTTGATGCCAAGGGCCGGATTTCAATTCCGGCCCGGCATCGTGATGCATTATCGCTGCAATGCGAGGGACGTGTCACGCTGACACGCCATCCCCACGGATGCCTGCTGTTTTTTCCACGGCCTGTGTGGGAAAACCACCGGGAGCAGATTGCCGCGTGGCCGATGTCGGCCAGGGCGTGGCAGCGGATTTTCCTGGGGAGTGCCTCTGATGTGGAAATGGATTCAGCCGGGCGGATTCTTGTTTCTCCTGAACTCCGTCAGGTGGCGGGATTAAAGCGTGAAGTCATGCTGCTGGGCATGGGATCTCATTTCGAGATATGGGATGCCGGCAGGCTGGCGGAAAGCGAGGCTGAGGCCATGGCCGCCGGTATGCCTGATGTGTTGCGGGATTTTTCGTTTTAAGTGCAGCCGGGATGCCGGATCTGAGCCATCATTCCGTCCTGCTGGCAGAGGCCGTTGATTCGCTTGCCATAGAGGGAGAGCGGACTAATGGTGTTTATCTTGACGGTACATTTGGCCGTGGCGGTCACAGCAGGTTGATTTTGGAGCGGCTGGGCGAAAAAGGGCGCCTGATTGCTTTTGACAAGGACCTCCAGGCAGTGGCTGTGGCAAAGGGGATTGAGGATACGCGTTTTGAGATTGTGCATGAAAGTTTTGCCGATCTTGATGCGGTACTCGATTCGCGTGGTATTGAAAAAATAGACGGGATATTACTGGATCTGGGGATTTCATCACCACAGGTGGATGACCCGGATCGCGGTTTCAGTTTTCGTCTGGATGGTCCGCTGGATATGCGAATGGACACCACGCGCGGTGTTTCTGCAGCACAGTGGCTGGCATCCGAAAGTGAACAAAAGATTGCGGAGGTAATACGTGAGTATGGGGAAGAACGGTTTGCTGTTCAGGTTGCAAAGGCGATTGTTGATGGCCGGAAGGCCGCGCCCATTATTGGCACGAGGCAGCTTGCCGGCATCGTGGCAAAGGCAGTTAAAACGCGCGAGAAAGGTAAGGATCCAGCAACGCGCACCTTTCAGGCTATACGGATTTATGTCAACAAAGAACTTGAGGATCTGGAGGTAGGACTAGAGAAAGCCTGGAAACGGCTGGCATTGAACGGGAGAATGGCGGTGATCAGTTTTCATTCACTTGAAGACCGTATCGTAAAGCGTTTTTTTGCCGACAGGGCAACTGTCAGGCAGCCGGACCGCCGCCTGCCGATTCGTGCTGCAGAGCTTCCCCAGGCGGATATGAAACACATTGGCAGGAAAAAGCCTTCTGCTGCAGAAGTGGCTGCCAATCCCCGTGCCCGCTCTGCCATGCTCCGCGTGGTCGAGCGAATCTCGTTTTCGGGCAGGGGTGAGGCATGAGAAGCGGGCGAGTGCAGATTATCCTGGTTATGGCGCTGCTTTTGAGTGCGCTGATGCTGGTCAACGCCAGGTACCAGTCCCGCCGGCTTTTTGTGGAACTGGAGTTTGAGCTGACGCAGGCGCGCCAGCTGGATGTGGAGTGGTCGCAACTGCAGCTTGACCAGTCCAGTCTGGGAAAGCATGCCCGTATCGAAACCAGTGCCAGGCGTGATCTGAACATGGTGCATGTCACGCCGGCCAATACGCGATTTATGACGGTGACAACAAAATGAAGCGCATGATGAAATTTCCGGGAAATTCGCGTGTTGCGGCGGCAAAGGGGGTTTCGTTTTCCGATACACCCGAGCTGAAGGTCACCCTGTCAAAATGGCGCTCCCATATTGTCCTTTTTTTCCTTTTCTTCATTTTCCTGTGCCTGATCGCACGGGCGCTCTGGCTGCAGGTGCTTTCAACGGAATTTTTGCAGAAACAGGGTGAGTCACGTTATGCGCGCACGCTGGAATTGCCCGCTACCCGGGGGAAAATCACGGATCGGGATGGAACGGTACTGGCTTCCAGCATTCCTGTCAGGGCGATATGGGCCATTCCCGATGATGTATTGTCACAGCCCAAAGAAAAGCTGGCTGAACTGGCCAGGCTTTTGGGCATGAGCGAAAAGAATCTGCGTGCGCGGCTGGATTCGGACCGTGCCTTTGTCTATCTCAAGCGGCAGGTGGAAATGGATGTGGCCGATGCCGTTCTCAAGCTGGGTATCAAGGGAATCCAGACAAGGAAGGAATACAAACGCTACTACCCGGAAGGCGAGGTCATGTCCCATATCGTCGGGTTTACGAACGTAGAGGATATCGGCCAGGAAGGGATGGAGCTGGCATCACAGAAGGTGCTTTCCGGCGTGACAGGAAGCCGCAGGGTGATCAAGGACCGCCTCGGCAATATCGTGGAAGACCTGCGGGCAGTGAAGGAGCCCAGAGATGGGCGTGATCTCGTTTTGTCCATAGACAGCAGTATTCAGTATATCGCTTACAAGCAGCTCAAGGAGGCGGTGGATCTGCACAAGGCCAAGGCCGGTGCGGTGGTTGTGCTGGATATCCAGACAGGCGAAGTGCTGGCAATGGCTAATCTGCCCAGCTATAACCCCAATGACCGCAGCCAGCTCAAGGGGCGGCGGTTGCGTAATCGCGCACTGACGGATACGTATGAGCCGGGTTCTACCTTAAAGCCGTTCACGGTTGCCCTGGCGCTGGAAAAGGGCAGTGTGACACCGCAGACCAAAATTCAGACAGCCCCCGGGAAAATGGTGATTGGCGATGCCACGATTGGTGACGCTCATCCGCATGGCGTGCTTTCTGTTGCGCAGGTGATTGAAAAATCCTCGAATGTGGGGACTGCGAAGCTGGCGCTGGAGATGAAGCCGAAGGAAATGTGGGAAATGTTTACGTCGCTGGGATTCGGGCAGCAGCCGGAATTCGGTTTCCCGGGCACAACAGCCGGGCGCGTCAGGCCATACAAGTCGTGGCGGCCGGTTGAGCAGGCAACCATGAGTTATGGACACGGCATTTCGGTTTCCCTGATGCAGATTGCGCGTTCGTACATGATTTTTGCCCGAAATGGCGATATGGTCCCGCTTTCTCTGGCGCGGCTCGATGAGGTGCCCGTGGGACAGCAGATTGTTTCCGAGAAAACGGCGCGTGCGGTGCGAAGCATGCTGGAAATGGCGGCGGGCCCGAATGGAACCGCGCCCAGGGCGCAGGTTCCGGGGTATCGTGTTGCCGGAAAAACCGGAACCACGCACAAGATCGAAGGCGGCAAGTATGTCAACAAGTATGTGGCGTCTTTTGTCGGTTTTGCACCCGTATCCAGCCCGCGGATTATCGTGGCCGTGATGATTGATGAGCCTTCCAGCGGGCAGCATTTTGGCGGGGTGGTGGCGGCACCGGTTTTTTCGAAAATTGTGGCCAATACGCTGCGAACCATGAATATCACGCCGGATTCTTCCATCACGAATATTGTCATCCCGCAGGATGGGCCGAGGGAGAGCGTATGATGACGCATATTTCCCAGGCAAAGACGGTTTCAGCATGGCTTGGCAGGACCTGCCCGGCGGGAGATCTCTTTTCGGATTCGCGCGAGATCGGCGGAGCAGCAAAAGAGGCCGTTTTCTTCGCTTACCAGGGGGATTCGGCAGATGGGCGCAGTTACATTTCCCATGCCCTGCAAAATGGCGCAAAAGCGGTGGTTTATGAAGAGACCGGTTTCAAGTGGAAGTCCGAGTGGAAGGTTCCACACCTGGCGGTCAAAAATCTCAGGGCGCTGGCAGGCCCGGTTGCCGATGCCTATTATGGTCATCCGTCCTCAGGCATGTTTGTGGCCGCTGTATCGGGGACCAATGGCAAGACTTCCTGTTCGCAGTGGATTGGCAGTGCCTTGTCAAGGCTGGGACAGAAAACAGCCGTGATCGGTACGCTGGGGGTCATTGTTTTTGAAAAAGGTGAAGCTGGCGCAGCGGATATGACCGGGTATACCACACCGGACCAGGTTCAGTTGCAGAGAAAACTGGCGATGCTGCGCCAGGCCGGTGTCTCTTGCGTTGCTATTGAGGCGTCTTCCATCGGTATCGAAGAGGAACGGCTTAACGGGCTGGATATTGATGTCGTGCTTTATACCAATTTCACGCGCGATCACCTGGATTATCACAAGGACATGGCGGCGTATGAAGCGGCCAAGCGCAAGCTGTTTGACTGGCCGGGCCTCAAGGCCGCAGTCATGAATCTGGATGATGCCAAAGGCCGTGAATGGGCAGGGGAACTGAATGGAAAGCTCCGGCTTGCCGGTTATACGATCGACGCGGAAAAGGTGGAAGGCATGCCGGTATTGCGCGCATCGCAAATCCAGGCGCGCATGAGTGGAACGGCTTTCCAGCTTGAATCGCCTTACGGCCAGGCTCGCATCCAGACCCGTCTGGTCGGCAATTTCAATGTCAGCAATGTCCTGGGTGTTTTGGGTGTGCTGCTTGAATACGGCGTGGAATGGAAGGCCGCGGTATCCGTGATACCGGAACTGCTTCCGCCGCCAGGGCGCATGCAGCCGCTTGGCGGAAAGGATGCCCCGCTGATTGTCATTGATTATGCGCATACGCCTGATGCCCTTGAAAAGGGGCTGGAAGCCTTGCGTATCGTGGCCAGCGACAGGAAGGGAGAGCTGTGGTGTGTGTTCGGCTGCGGCGGTGATCGTGACAGAGGCAAGCGAAAGGATATGGGGCGTGTCGCCGAGATGGCAGACCATGTCATTGTGACCAGTGACAATCCGCGCAGTGAGGATCCGCAGCAGATTATCCGGGATATTCTGTCCGGCATGCATGCCCCGGCGGTGACGATTGAAGATCGGGCATCCGCCATCCTGCAGGCGGTGAAGCAGGCTTCGGCCAATGACGTGATTTTCCTGGCAGGGAAAGGCCATGAAACCTACCAGGAGGTAAAGGGAGCCAGGCATCCGTTTGTGGATGCTGATCACGCCGCTCTGGCGCTGGCAACCTTTGAGGCCTTGAAAAAGGGGGCTGTATGAAAACGCGCCTCAGCGAAATCCGGACGTGGGTGCCCGGCAGCAGCGTTAAGGGGGATGCCTCCTTTGAGGGCGTTTCAACGGACAGCCGTACGGTTGGTCATGGCAATCTTTTTGTGGCGCTTCGCGGAGAGCATTTCGATGCGCATGATTTCTTGCCTGACATTGCGGCCAAAGGAGTGGCGGCCGTTGTGGCAGAACGTTTGCCCGATGATTTTGCCTTGCCGTCCCTGCTGGTCAGCGACAGTCGCGTGGCCTTGGGAGAGATGGCAAAAAACTGGCGGAACCGGTTTTCCCTGCCCGTCATTGGCGTGACAGGCAGTAACGGCAAGACCACGGTCAAGGAAATGATTGCGGCGATCCTGCATGCGGCTTATGGCGATGGCCATTTCCTGGCAACAGCCGGGAACCTGAATAATGAAATCGGTGTGCCGCAGACGCTTTTCCGTCTGGATGACACGCATCGGGCCGCCGTGATTGAGCTTGGCATGAATCATCCGGGAGAGATTGCCTGGCTTGCTGCCGTGGCGCAACCGACGGTTGGGCTGGTGAATAATGCGCAGCGCGAGCATCAGGAATTCATGATCAATGTTGAGGCGGTGGCCAAAGAAAATGGCAGTGTGATTCGCGCACTACCCGCCGACGGGGTGGCGGTTTTCCCGGCTGAAGATGCGTTTGCCGGATTGTGGGATGAATATGCCCGGGAAGAGGGAGCGCGTCAGATTGTGACTTTCGGGTTCTCAAAAGAAGCCGTTGTTCGTGGACAGTATGATCCCGCCTCCGGCCGGCTGGAAATTCGCATGGCCGGAGAGCCTGTTTCCGTGCAACTGGCGGTTATCGGACAGCACAATGCCCACAATGCGCTGGCGGCCGCCGCCTGCTGTTATGCCATTGGCGTTGAAGATGCGGTGATTGTGCAGGGGCTGGAATCATTTCAGCCGGTCAATGGCCGCCTCCAGAAAAAAACCGCTCGCAATGGTGCCGGACTGATCGACGACACCTATAATGCGAACCCGGATTCGGTTCTGGCGGCTATTGATGTACTCGCCACAATGGATGCTCCTCGCGTACTGGTTTTGGGAGACATGGGAGAGGTTGGCAGTGAGGGTGCGCGCTTTCACGAGGAAGTCGGCGCATATGCCCGGGAAAAAGGGATTGAGCATTTTTACGTGCTGGGTGAACTGGCACGATATGCCGCCGGGGCCTATGGCGACAAAGCCAGGCATTTCGGGGACATAGGGCAATTGATGGCGGGTCTGCGGGAAGTCGTATCACCCGCGGCCACGGTACTGGTCAAAGGATCGCGCTTCATGAAGATGGAGCGGGTTGTGAATGATTTGATAGAGAAAGAATAGGAAAACGGATGCTGCATTGGCTGGCACAACAATTTCAGCAGGACATTGGCTGGTTGAGAATTTTCGGATACATCACTTTCCGTGCGGTGTTTGCTTCGCTTACGGCACTGACGATAGGGCTGATTGCCGGACCGTCGGTTATCCGTTTGCTGACACGCCTGAAGGTCGGGCAGGCCGTTCGCCAGGATGGACCGCAGACACACCTGGCCAAATCCGGAACACCGACCATGGGTGGATTGCTGATTCTGATTGGTATCGGCATCTCAACGCTTCTGTGGTGTGATCTTTCCAACCGTTTTATCTGGGCGGTACTGATTGTGACACTGGGATATGGCGCTATTGGATGGGTCGATGATTACCGCAAGGTTGTACACAAGAACCCGAAGGGTATGTCGTCAAAAGAAAAGTATTTCTGGCAGTCCCTGATCGGTATTTTGGCGGCGGTTTATCTGGCTTTTTCCGTTTCCGGACGAAGCAACATGGAGGTCTGGAGTCTGTTTGTGGAATGGATTCGCTCGGGGCTGGATGCGGATCTGCCAGCCAAGGCCGACCTGATTGTGCCGTTTTTCAAGACAGTCAGCTATCCGCTGGGCGTGTGGGGATTTATTGCGCTGACCTATTTTGTCATTGTCGGTACCAGCAATGCCGTTAACCTGACAGACGGGCTTGACGGGCTGGCTATCATGCCGACGATCATGGTGGGAACCGCGCTGGGCATCTTTGCCTATCTGACAGGTAATTTTACCTATGCGCATTACCTGTTTATTCCATTCATTCCCGGTGCGGGAGAGTTGCTGATTTTCTGCGGGGCCATGGCAGGTGCCGGGCTGGCTTTCCTTTGGTTCAATGCTTATCCGGCCCAGATGTTCATGGGCGATGTCGGCGCGCTGGCACTGGGTGGCGCACTGGGTACGATCGCCGTTATCGTCCGCCAGGAAATCGTGCTTTGCATCATGGGCGGAATTTTCGTGGCGGAAACGATTTCGGTCATGATGCAGGTGATGTTTTTCAAATACACAAAGAAAAAATACGGGGTGGGCCGGCGCATTTTCCTGATGGCGCCGCTTCACCATCATTTTGAACAAAAGGGCTGGAAAGAGACGCAGGTAGTTGTCCGTTTCTGGATCATTACGATGATGCTGGTCCTGCTGGGGCTGTCAACACTGAAATTGCGCTGATATATGGATTACGCAGGCAAAAAGGTACTGGTACTGGGACTCGGGGAATCGGGTCTGGCAATGGCGCGCTGGCTGGCGCGCTGCGGTGCTTCTGTGCGTGTTGCCGATACACGTGAACAGCCTGAAAGACTGCCGCTTTTGCAAAGTGAAGTGCCTTCGGCCCGCTTCCAGAGCGGCCCTTTTTCGGAAGACCTTCTGGAAGCGGTGGACATGATTGCTGTCAGCCCCGGGCTGACGCCCGAAGAGGACCTGGCTGAGATCCTGCCGCTGGCGAATGCCCGGCATATCCCGATAGTGAGCGAGATTGAACTCTTTGCCCATGCGCTTTTGTCCCTGCAGGAAAAAACCGGCTACCGGCCCAAAGTGGTTGCCATCACCGGTACCAACGGCAAAACAACGGTAACGAGCCTGACCGCCAGGATGTGCGCCAGAGCCGGAAAGAAAGTGACGGTAGCAGGCAACATCAGTCCCTCTGTCCTGGATGTGCTGCGTGAGGCGCTGGATGCGCAAAGCCTGCCTGAAATCTGGGTGCTCGAATTGTCGAGCTTCCAGTTGTGGAGTACAGACAGCCTGAATGCGGATGTAGCGGCGGTACTGAATGTGACGCAGGATCATCTTGACTGGCACAAGAGCATGGCTGCCTATGCTGATGCCAAGGCCCGCATATTCGGCCCGGCAACCATTCAGGTCCTGAACCGGGATGATCCGGCGGTGATGGGGATGGCATCTGAAAACCGGCGTGTGGTGACATTCGGGCTGGATGCGCCGCTGCGGGCGGATGATTTCGGCATCCATGACAACCGGGGAATGGCATGGCTTTGTGTCATGAAAACCCATGAATCCGATATGCCTGCGGCACAGAAAAATACCTCGCTGCCGCTGGAAGTGGTGATGCAGGACCTGATGCCTGCGGCGGCATTACAGATTCGCGGGCGTCACAATGCAAGCAATGCTCTGGCCGCACTGGCATTATGCCGGGCAATCGGCTTGCCTCTGGCATCGCTTTTGCATGCGCTCAAGGAGTACCGCGGGGAGCCGCATCGTGTTGAACTGGTCATGACGGTGTCCGGAGTGAGCTATATCGATGACAGCAAGGGAACCAATGTTGGCGCAACCGTTGCGGCTGTTGAAGGGCTGGGTGCGGAAAAAGGCGGCGATGCAAAGCGTCTGCTGCTGATCGCCGGAGGCGACGGCAAGGATCAGGATTTCAGTCCTCTGGTTTTGCCGGTATCAAGATATGTCCATACCGTCCTCCTGATTGGAAAAGATGCGGCAGTGATTGAGGCGGCACTCAAAGGAAGCGGCGCCGCGATGGTGATGTGTGATTCGCTGGAAAAAGCCGTGGATGAGGCGGCCGGGCGCGCAAGGGAAGGGGATATCGTTCTGTTGTCTCCGGCCTGTGCCAGCATGGATATGTTCCGGAACTATGCCCATCGGGCGGAGGTATTTGTATCGGAAGTCAGGGAAATAGCCCTGTCACGCGGTGAGGTGGTGACATGAATATGGTGAAAAGACTGTTTGAGGGATTTCCCGCCTTCAGCCTGAGGCCGGTGCCTTTCGAGCAGCGTTCGAAGATGATGCGTTTTGACCGGCATCTGCTGGGGGTGGTGCTGGCCTTGATGCTGTTGGGGCTGGTCATGGTCTATTCCGCATCGATTGCTTTGCCGGATTCTCCCAAGTATGCCAATTACCAGCCAACCCATTTCCTGTTCAGGCAGAGCATTTTCATCGCGATGGGGTTGTGTGCGGGTCTGGTTGTCTCACGCATCCCTATGGGCTTCTGGCAGAAATATGCGCCGCATCTTTTTGTCCTGACGCTGGTGCTGCTGGTTCTGGTGCTGATTCCGGGGATCGGTAAAGGGGTCAATGGCGCACGCCGGTGGCTGCCGTTCAAGATTTTCAATCTGCAGCCATCAGAACTGATGAAGCTGTTTATCGTGTTATATGCCGCTGATTACACTGTGCGCAAACAGAATGTCATGAAAAAACTGAGCAAAGGTTTTTTGCCGATGGCCAGCGCACTGGGGCTGATCGGCCTTCTGCTCCTGCTGGAGCCGGACCTGGGGGCGCTGGTGGTGATTGTGGCGATTGCTATGGGTATCCTTTTCCTTGGCGGATTCAACGCCGTCTGGTTTTTCGGGGTCATCACGACACTGGTGGGAATATTCAGCGCGGTTATCATGCTGTCTCCCTGGCGAAGGGATCGGATTTTCGCCTATCTGGACCCATGGGATGGCGCGCATGCACTGGGCAAGGCATACCAGTTGTCGCATTCACTGATTGCTTTCGGACGGGGCGAGCTCTTCGGTGTCGGTCTGGGAGGCAGTGTGGAAAAACTGCATTATCTGCCGGAGGCGCACACGGACTTTTTGATGGCTGTTATCGGAGAGGAATTCGGATTTGCCGGCGTGATTGTTGTCGTGCTCCTCTTTTACTGGCTGATCAAGCGGGCGTTTGACATTGGCAGGCAGGCGATCGCCATGGACCGCATTTTTGCCGGGCTGGTTGCGCAGGGCATTGCTGTCTGGCTTGGTATCCAGACTTTCATCAATATGGGCGTGAACCTGGGACTTCTGCCCACGAAAGGGCTGACTTTGCCCCTGATGAGTTATGGCGGGTCCGGCATTGTGATCAATTGCATTGCGCTGGCGATTCTTTTCCGGGTGGATTATGAAAACCGCCTGATTATGCGGGGAGGGCGATCCCATGAGTAAACAAAAACGCCTCATTATCATGGCGGCCGGAACGGGAGGGCATATTTTCCCCGGGCTGGCCATTGCCCGAACCATGCGTGAAAAAGGCTGGGTTGTGACCTGGCTGGGGACGCGTCATGGTATGGAAACCACGCTGGTGCCGGCACAGGGCATTGAGCTGGACAGCATCGATTTTGCCGGAATGCGCGGCAAGGGCCTGATGCATACCCTGACCGGCGGCCTCAAGCTGCTGACGGGGATGGCGTCCTGCCTTAATATCATGCGCCGCAGAAAGCCGGACCTGGTTCTGGGTATGGGAGGGTATGTCACCGTCCCGGGCGGTTTTGCCTGCCGCACGACGGGTATACCGCTTGTCCTGATCAATGCGGATGCCGGACTTCTGCTGTCGAACAAAACGCTGTTGCCCGTTGCACGGCGGATTCTGTTCGGTTTTCCGGCTGAACCGGCGAGTATGACTGAGAAAGGGGTCTGGACAGGCAATCCGGTCAGGCATGAGATCGCAACCCTTCCCGAGCCGAAAGAACGCTATGGACAAAGAAGCGGGCCACTGAATGTTCTCGTGATTGGCGGCAGTCTTGGCGCCCGTCCTTTAAATGAATGCGTGCCTTATGCACTGTCATTGCTTTCGCCGGAGACGCGGCCGAAGGTGATACACCAGACGGGCAAGGAGCATTCAGCCAGTGTCCGGCAGGCGTACATGGCAGCGCAGGTTGAGGCGGAGGTTGTTGAATTTATTGATGACATGGCACTGAGGTATGCCAATACGGACTTGGTGATCTGCCGGGCCGGTGCCATTACCGTGTCAGAGCTAACAGCGGCAGGATTGCCCGGCATACTGGTGCCCTTTGTCGCATCCAGCACATCGCACCAGCGTGACAATGCCGCATACATGGCAGCGCACCGTGCCGCTATTCACCTGCCGCAGGGAGAGCTGACACCTCAGCATCTGGCTTCCCTGCTGCAGGAAATAACGCGTGAGCAATGCCTGGCGATGGCCGAGGCTGCCTATGCGCTTGGCAGGCGGGATGCCAATGAACAGATTGCCGCGGAACTGGAGCGCGTGGCGAATGGAAATATTTGATATGAGCGGATATGAAACACAAGGTTAAAAACATACATTTTGTCGGGATTGGCGGAAGTGGCATGAGCGGTATTGCTGAAGTGCTGCTCAATCTGGGCTACAACATTTCAGGTTCCGACCTGGCCAGCAATGCGGCAACGCGGCGCCTGGAGCGTCTGGGTGCGCGCGTGATGCGGGGACACGATCCCGAATATATCGAGAATGCCGATGCCATTGTGATTTCTTCCGCGGTTACCCAGGATAATCCCGAGGTTCAGGCGGGACGCAGAAAATCGATCCCGATTGTGCCGAGAGCCATCATGCTGGCGGAGCTGATGCGTCTGAAGCGCGGTATTGCCATTGCCGGTACGCATGGCAAAACCACGACAACGAGCCTGGTTGCCAGTGTCCTGGCAGAAGGGGGGTTTGATCCTACCTTTGTGATTGGTGGACGGTTAAACAGCGTGGATGCCAATGCAGCGCTGGGCGCAGGGGATTTTATCGTGGCGGAAGCGGATGAATCCGATGCCTCTTTCCTGAATCTTTATCCCGTGATTGAGGTGATCACGAATATTGATGCAGACCATATGGATACGTATGGACACGACTTTACCCGGCTCAAGCAGGCCTTCATTGAATTCACCCAGCGCCTGCCGTTTTATGGCCGCGCCATCCTGTGTATTGATGACAGCAATGTCCGCGAGATCCGGCCGTTTATTTCGAAGCCGATTACGACTTACGGATTTCACGAAGAGGCTGATGTGCGGGCTGTTGATGCGGAGGCCCAGGGTTCAATGATGGTTTTTACCGTTTTGCAGGCGGGGTATCCGGACATGCGGATCAGGTTGAATCAGCCAGGCATGCATAACGTGCAGAATGCCTGCGCGGCCATTGCCATTGCCCGTGAGTTGAGCATTTCGGACAAAGCGACCCAGAAAGCACTTGAGGAATTCACCGGCGTGAACCGGCGGTTTACCCGTCTTGGGGAAATGCAATTGCCGGAAACAGAAGAAAAAGCCGGTGGCAGCGTGGAAGTCATTGATGATTATGGACATCATCCGGCCGAAGTGGCGGCAACCATTGCGGCGGCGCGTGGCGCTTATCCGGACAGGCGGCTGGTTCTGGCTTTCCAGCCGCACCGGTATACGCGGACACGTGATCTGTTTGAGGATTTTGTCAAATCACTGTCAGCGACCGATGTGCTGCTGCTTGCCGAGGTACATCCGGCGGGAGAGCAGCCGATCGTGGCGGCGGACGGCCGTTCACTTTCAAGGGCTATTCGCGTGGCAGGCAAGGTGGACCCGGTTTTTGTGGAGGATATGGAGGAAATGCCAGCTTCGATTTTCAATGTGATCAAGGATGGCGATGTTGTTGTGGTTATGGGTGCGGGAGCGATCAGTCGCGTTCCGGCAAAACTGATGGAAATGTCGGCGGGTAAGTCATGAGCGATAAAGAGAGAGCCAAAAGGCTGGGAAAGGTTGGCGTGCTTTTGGGCGGGCAATCTGGAGAACGTGAGATTTCGCTGAGATCGGGAAACGGGGTGCTGGGTGCTCTGCTCGCCCGTGGGGTTAATGCCCATCCGTTTGATCCTGGCGAGCGTTCACTGGCTGAACTGGCGGCAGAAAAATTCGATCGTGTTTTTATTGCGTTGCACGGCCCTTATGGGGAAGACGGCACGATGCAGGGGGTACTGGAGCAACTGGGCATTCCCTATACCGGCTCGGGTGTGATGGCGTCAGCCCTGGCGATGGACAAGGTGATGACAAAACGGATCTGGCTGTCGAAAAATCTGCCAACACCACGTTATGTTGAACTGACGGCGGCATCCGACTGGAATGCCGTTGTGAGGGAACTGGGTTTGCCGTTGATTGTGAAGCCGGCTCACGAGGGGTCGACACTGGGGATTACCCGGGTGAAAAGCGCTGACCAGTTACCCGAAGCCTATGCGGTTGCTGCACGGTATGACCAATCGGTGCTGGCAGAGGAATTTATTGAGGGAATGGAACTGACCTGCCCTGTTCTGGATGTGGATGGCGAGCCAAGGGCGTTGCCGCTGGTCCGGATTATTGCGCCGGACGCCAATTACGATTACGAAAACAAGTATTTCAGCGGGAAAACACAGTATCTCTGTCCTTGCGGGCTGGATGAGGCGCTGGAAAAAAGCATACAGGCCTATACGCTGGATGCATACAACATGCTGGGTTGCCGCGGCTGGGGACGGGCCGACATCATGCTGCGGGCTGCAGATGAAAAACCATACCTGCTGGAAATGAATACCTCTCCGGGCATGACCGATCAGTCGCTGGTTCCGAGATCGGCTCGCGCGGCGGGAATGGATTATGAAGAGTTGTGCATGACGATCCTGGAGGCGGCGACGCTGGATCGCGGGAAATCGAGGGATTGAAGACGGGTTGAGGCGCTTTTATGTGGCATGACGTCAGGTTGTTGAATGCGATAACAAATGTGCTTTTGACGATATTTGTTGTGATAGTTCTGGCCGGATGTTTTTTGTGGTTTGCTGAAAAACCGTTTTTTTTGCTGAAGGTAATACATGTGCAGGAGGCGGAAGGAAAAACGTTAAAACACGTGAATGCATTTACGGTGAGGGGAGTGGCCTTGCCGCGTATCAAGGGCAATTTCTTTACTGTGGACCTGGATGCCGTCAGGGAGGCTTTCAAGGCTGTACCCTGGGTGAGGGAGGCAACCGTGCGGCGCAAATGGCCAAACGGGCTGGAAGTCTCGATTGAGGAGCACAAGCCGCTTGGCACATGGGGTGAGGATGGCCGCCTGCTTTCGGTAAAAGGAGACGTGTTTACTGCCAATCTGGCAGAAGCAGAGGAAGAAGTGAATTTATTGAAATTTTATGGTCCTGAGGGAAGTGAAAAGGAAGTGGTGCTGCGATACGAGGAATTGAAACGGGGATTTGCCACGGTCAGCCTGGAGCCGGTTCGCCTGGAGTTGTCCGAGCGTTATGCCTGGCGGACCACACTGAACAATGGTGTAACGGTACGGTTTGGGCGGGAGCAGGGTAATACCACCATGCGCGAGCAGATGAAACGCCTTCTGGCCGTGTATCCCCGGCTGGCGGCACAGTTGAAAAGCGGGATCAGGGGGATTGATTTGCGTTATCCGAATGGATTGGCACTGAAAGCGGACACGCTGGTGCCTGATGTCGGTGGACAGTAAAGGGAATAAGTATACAGCTATGACTAAAGACCTGAAAAACCTGATAGTTGGTCTGGATATCGGAACGTCCAAGGTGGTGGCCCTTGTCGCCCAGGTATTGCCTGATGGTCGCCATGAAATCATTGGACTTGGGCAGCATGAGTCAAAGGGCCTGAAGAAGGGGGTGGTCGTCAATATTGAAGCGACAGTCGAATCCATCCAGCGTGCGCTGGAAGAGGCTGAGCTCATGGCGGACTGCAAGATCCGGAATGTTTATACCGGCATTGCCGGCAGCCACATCCGCAGCTTCAATTCGCGCGGGATGGTTGCCATCAAGGACAAGGAGGTGACAGCAGCCGATGTCAGCCGGGTGATCGAGACGGCCAGGGCAGTCAATATCCCGAATGACCAGCAGTTTTTGCATACCGTTTCACAGGAGTTTATTGTCGACAACCAGGAAGATGTGCGCGAGCCGATCGGCATGAGCGGTATCCGTCTTGAGGTGAAGGTGCATATTGTGACGGGGGCGGTTTCCGCCGTTCAGAACATCGTGAAATGTGTGCGCCGCTGCGGGCTGGAGGTCTCTGACCTGATGTTGCAGCCGATGGCTTCTGCGGATGCGGTTTTGACCGAAGATGAAAAGGAACTGGGTGTTGTCCTGATTGATATCGGCGGCGGCACGACAGATATTGCCGTGTTTACCGAAGGTGCAATCCGTCATACGGCCGTGATTCCTATTGCCGGAGACCAGATAACGAACGACATTGCGATGGCGCTGCGCACACCGACGCTTGAGGCCGAGGAAATCAAGCGCCGGTATGGCATTGCCAAGCAGGTTCTGGTTGATCCGATCGAGACAATTGAAGTGCCGGGACTCGGTGACAGGGGGCCGCGGACACTGTCACGGCAGATGCTGGCGGCCGTTATTGAGCCGCGAGTCGAAGAGCTTTTTGCCCTTGCCCTGCAGGTCGTTCGGGAGTCGGAATATGAGGAGGTCCTCTCATCCGGTGTGGTGCTGACCGGCGGGTCGGCGCTGATGCCGGGGATAGCCGAGCTGGCGGAGGATGTCTTTCTGAAGCCGGCCCGGGTCGGTTTGCCCGGGTACCAGGGGCAGCTTGCCGACATGGTTCGCAGCCCGCGTTATTCCACGGCGCACGGTTTGCTTTTTGAAGCCAAAAAACAGTATTTGCGCGGTACGGTTGTGACGCAGCAGCAGGGTTCTGCCAAGGCGATCTGGCAGCGCATGAAGGAGTGGTTTGCGGGAAATTTTTAGTATTGGTAATGGTTGTATTGGCGTTTTTTATTATGACAGGGCAGTTTTCAGTTGGAAGTTGTCACACCGCGTGAAGGCTTTTACCTGAAAACCGCATTCAGACAGGGAGTGTAATTATGAAATTTGATATGGTCGATAACTCAACACTGGGTACCGTCATCAAGGTAGTTGGTGTTGGCGGGGCAGGGGGCAATGCAATTCAGCACATGATCAACAAGGGAGTGTCAGGTGTGGAATTCATTGCGGCCAATACGGATGCGCAGGCGCTGTCCCATTCCAGTGCGCACAATATTATCCAGATCGGGGATACCGGGCTGGGAGCCGGTATGCGTCCGGAAGTCGGCCGCCAGCTGGCCGAAGAGTCCCGTGAGCGCATTGAAGATGCCCTGCGAGGCGCCCATATGGTGTTTATCGCAGCAGGTATGGGTGGCGGAACGGGTACCGGTGCGTCTCCCATTGTTGCCGAAGTGGCGAAATCGCTGGGAGCATTGACAGTTGCTGTCGTATCCAAGCCCTTTTCCTATGAAGGGCAGCGCTGCATGGATATGGCCGATGAGGGGCTGGATGCGCTGGAGTCACATGTCGATTCCCTGATCGTGATTCTCAATGAAAAACTTGAGGAGATCTATGAAGATGCCAGCATGATGGAGTGGCTGCAGCATGCGGATGATGTCCTGAACAATGCCGTGGCCGGTATTGCCGAGATCATCAATGTGCGGGGGCATATCAATGTGGATTTCAATGACGTCAAGACCATCATGGGTGAGCAGGGCAAGGCCATGATGGGAACGGCGGCGGCAAGCGGTATTGATCGTGCAAGGATTGCGGCCGAGCAGGCGGTGGCATCACCGCTTCTGGATGGCGTTGATTTGTCCGGCGCCCGTGGTGTGCTGGTTAATGTTACTGCCAGCCGCAATCTCAAGGGTAAGGAAATCAAGGATGTCATGGCGACAGTACGCGCCTTTGCATCGCCTGATGCCACTATTGTGCAGGGTATCGCCTACGATGAGGAAATGGCGGATGATATTCGTGTGACGGTCGTGGCAACCGGGCTGGGACGTAACAAGAAGCCCATGCACCTGATCCAGACACCGCATCTGCGCACCGGCACAAACGATGCGCCAGTCCGGGTGGATGGCGTGGAACCGACTCAGGGGCCGCTGACTTCCACAACCCAGTTTGATGCGCTGGATAAGCCCGCTGTCTGGCGTCATGGCCGTGACTCGGCTACGGATACGGTGCGCGCGCTGGAGAAAAACGGGATGGAAACCTATGATATCCCGGCATTTCTGCGTCGCCAGGCAGACTGATCGCCGTATCTGACCATATCAACAGCAGATGCCAGAAGCCACCTTCATGCGGGGTGGCTTCTGCAGGGGCTGAAAAAATATGCGATCATGTTATGAAGCATGTAAAATAGCTGGCTGTAAAAAGAAACAAAAACATACCCTGTCGGTCCAAGCAACTATGTTAAAACAACGTACCATTAAATATCTGACGCGTACTGTAGGCATCGGCCTGCATTCGGGTTACAAGGTCGAGCTGGTGCTTCGGCCTGCTGCCCCCAATACGGGGATCGTTTTTCATCGCACTGACCTGAATCCACCTGTCTCGATTCCGGTCAGTGCCGATGCGATCGGCGATACCCGCATGGCCTCAACGCTGGTTAAAGACGGGGTGCGCATTTCAACGGTTGAACACATCATGTCGGCTTGCGCCGGACTGGGTATCGATAATCTGCATATTGATGTCAATGCCGAGGAAATCCCTATCATGGATGGTTCAGCATCCTCCTTTGTGTTTCTCCTGCAGCAGGCCGGTCTTGAAGAGCAGGATGTCGTCAAGAAGTACATTCGCGTTAAAAAGCCCGTAGAAATTCGCGAGGGTGAGGGAAGCGAGGAAAAATGGGCAAGGCTTGAGCCTTACAACGGTTTCCGCCTGGATTTCTTTATTGAGTTCAATCATCCTGCGATTGATTCCACACACCAGCGTGCGGTTGTGGATATGAGTGAGGTTTCCTACGTCAAGGATGTTGCGCGTGCCAGGACATTCGGTTTTGTCCGCGATGTCGAGACCCTGCGCGGCATGGGCCTGGCGAGAGGCGGCTCACTTGAAAATGCCATCGTGATGGATGAGTATCGCATTCTCAACCCGCATGAGCTCCGTTACGAGGATGAATTTGTCCGTCACAAGATTCTGGATGCCATTGGTGATTTGTACCTGGTAGGACATCCTCTTTTAGCGTCCTATACGGCCCATAAATCCGGCCACGCACTGAACAACCAGCTTTTGAGGGCGCTTCTTGCGCAGCCGGACGCTTATGAAATTATCAGCTTTGAAACACCGGATGCTGCGCCGAATTCCTGGTTTTCGCAGACGACACGCGAGTGGGTTCCTGTATAAGCAGGCGCTGATTTCCCGCTGATTATCCCGATTTTTTTCGGTGCCGCGTCATCATGGCATGAACGGCCTCCATCAGTGCCGGGTGTGTGCCGGATTGTGCCAGTTGTGTTTGAAGCTTTTCCAGTTCGTCCAGGGCCTCATCCGGCAGCGGTTTTTTTTCCGGCTGTTCCGGCTGCCAGGCTGGTTTTTTCAGCTTGACCTTTACCCGAATACCTTCCACGGGCCATCCCGCATTGTCCAGTCCGGTCTGAAGCAGCGGCAGTTTTTGCCGGAGCCTGGCCGCCGCCGCCTGGCTGGGGACGCCGACCGTCAGTCGTTTTTTTTCCAGTTGCAGGACTTCACATGCCATGAAATGATCCGGCAGGATCTGTTCACATGCTTTTTGCAGGGCAATCAGGCGGGTTGCGTTGGGCAGCATGCCGGAGATACTGTCATGCATTTGCAGAAAGTCTGTCACCGGCGCGCAGACGCCTTTCTTGCCGGATGTTTTGCCGGACGGATTCAGGATGGATGATAAAAATTTATGCATGATGATCGTGCTACCGGGAAGCGATAACCTGTTTGCCATGATAACGGATAAATGTACTGCTGATTGAGGGGATGCCGCTCTTTTTGCCGCTTGAAATAGTCGATGGGAGCCCCATCTGTTGTTTTTATGCTGAAAAGGGGATGAAGTTGGGCAATACGTTTAAGGCTGATGGTCCAGCGTGATAGAATTTCTTCTTTAAAAGGCAGGTTTTGATGCGAAATCAAAACTTTGAGTATGGCAGCAGATGAGGCTGCCTTAATTTCAAGAATGTAACATGTCCATACTGACCCGTATTTTTGGCAGCCGCAATCAGCGCCTGTTAAAGCAATACAATAAAACCGTGGCGCAGATCAATGCGCTTGAACCGGCGATGGAAAAGCTCTCTGATGACGAGCTGAAAGCAAAAACCCCCGAATTCAAGGAACGACTGGCCAAAGGCGCCACACTGGATGACCTTTTGCCGGAGGCATTTGCCGTTTGCCGGGAGGCGAGCCGGCGAGTCCTGAGAATGCGCCCTTTTGACGTCCAGCTCGTGGGCGGCATTACGCTGCACCAGGGAAAGATTGCGGAGATGGGGACAGGTGAGGGCAAAACGCTTGTGGCGACACTTCCTGCCTACCTGAATGCGCTGGCAGGCAAAGGTGTGCATGTTGTCACGGTCAATGATTACCTGGCACAGCGCGATGCCGAGTGGATGGGACGCCTCTATTCCTGGCTGGGACTGACAACGGGCATCAACCTGTCGCAGATGGACCATGAGGACAAACAGGCCGCCTACGCCGCCGATATTACTTATGGTACCAATAACGAGTACGGTTTTGACTATCTGCGCGACAACATGGTTTATGACGTTGCAGACCGTGTCCAGCGCAGCCTGAGCTTCGCCATTGTGGACGAGGTGGACTCCATCCTGATTGACGAGGCCAGGACGCCGCTCATTATTTCCGGACAGGCTGAAAACAGCACGGACCTGTATTACAAGATGAACCAGGTTCCATCTCTTCTGACGGAACAGATTGGCGAGGATTCACCGGATGGCAAGAGCAAGGTGGAGGTGTATGGTGACTACACCAAGGATGAAAAAGCCCACCAGGTTCTCCTGACTGAAGCCGGTTTTGAAAAGGCGGAAAAAATCCTGACACAGATGGGGCTGCTTCCGGAAGGGGCTTCCCTGTATGATGCGGCCAATATCATGCTGATCCATCACCTGTATGCCGCGCTTCGCGCCAATGTGCTGTATCACCGTGACCAGCACTATGTCGTGCAGGATGGTGAAGTCATCATCGTTGATGAATTCACCGGGCGTCTCATGACAGGCCGCCGCTGGTCGGATGGTTTGCACCAGGCGGTGGAAGCCAAGGAAGGTGTACAGATACAGAACGAAAACCAGACGCTGGCGTCCATTACCTTCCAGAATTATTTCCGCATGTATGACAAGCTGGCCGGCATGACTGGTACGGCTGATACTGAAGCATATGAATTCCAGGAAATCTATGGTCTTGAAACGGTGGTGATTCCGCACAACCGTCCCAACCAGCGCCAGGATCGCCATGACCAGGTATTCAGGACAGAGAAAGAAAAATACGACATCATGCTCCGGGATATCCGGGATTGCTACGAGCGAGGTCAGCCTGTCCTGGTCGGTACGACGTCTATTGAAAATTCCGAACTGCTCTCCAAAATCCTGACCAAGGCCGGGTTGCCGCATAATGTGCTGAATGCCAAGCAGCATGCGCGCGAAGCGGAAATCATCGCACAGGCCGGTCGTCCCAAGATGATCACGATTGCCACCAACATGGCGGGGCGCGGCACAGACATCGTGCTGGGCGGCAATGTGGAAAAACAGGTCGAATTTATTGAGGCTGATGAATCCCTGACAGAAGAGCAGAAACAGGAACAAATCAAAAAACTCCGGGACGAATGGCAATCACTGCATGATCATGTCGTGAATGCGGGCGGGTTGCACATCGTGGGAACGGAGCGCCATGAATCACGACGTGTGGACAACCAGTTGCGTGGACGTTCCGGCCGTCAGGGCGACCCCGGCTCATCCCGTTTTTATCTCTCGATGGATGATCCGCTTTTGCGCATCTTTGCAGGTGAGCGCATGCGCGCCATCATGGACAAGCTCAAGCTGCCGGAAGGGGAAGCCATTGAGGCCGGTATCGTGAACCGCTCCATTGAATCGGCGCAACGCAAGGTTGAAGGCCGCAATTTTGATATCCGCAAACAACTGCTGGAATATGATGACGTGGCCAATGATCAGCGCAAGGTCATGTACCAGCAGCGCAATGAGCTGCTGGAAGCGCAGGAAACGACCGAGCTGGTCACATCGTTGCGTCATGGCGTCTTTATTGATCTGTTCAGGCAGTATGTCCCGGAGGAATCCGTAGAGGAGCAATGGGATATCCCGGGACTGGAACGGGAACTGGCCGGTGAGTGGCGCTTGAGTATCCCGCTTGTCGAGATGCTGGAAAAACACAAGAACATGTCTGACGAGGATGTTCTCGAGCATATCCTGCAGGTGGTCGATGATGTTTACACGGCCAAGGTGAACATGGTCGGCAAGGAGCTTTTCTCAGGCTATGAGCGCAGCATCATCCTGCAAAGCATGGATACACACTGGCGCGAACATCTTGCCGCACTGGATCACCTTCGCCAGGGCATCCATCTTCGGGGCTATGCGCAGAAAAACCCGAAGCAGGAATACAAGCGTGAAGCGTTCGAGCTGTTTTCCATGATGCTTGAACTGATCAAGAATGATGTGACGCAAAAACTCATGCTGGTCCGTATCCAGACACGGGATGAAGTGGAAATGGCCGAGCAGCAGCTGATGCAGCCGGCGGTTTCCAACCTCAATTATGTGCACCAGGAATTCCAGGGGGAGTCTGCCGAAGAGGAGGCGCTGGAAGCGGTTGCGGATCAGACGGAAAAGAAACAGCAGCCCATGGTCAACGCTGTCCCGAAAGTCGGGCGCAATGACATGTGCCCCTGCCAGAGTGGCAAGAAGTACAAGCATTGCCACGGAAAGCTCAAGTAAGGTAACTGCATTTTTACAGCCAGGAGAATCATATGGCCGTTAATCTTTTTCCTCCTGCAGCGGCTGACCTCAAGCCGGTTGCGGGTGTCAGACTCGGTGTTGCACAGGCGAATATCAGAAAACCGGACCGCAAGGATTTGCTGGTTGTCTCACTGGCGCATGATGCGACCGTTTCCGGTGTTTTTACGAAAAACCGCTTTTGCGCTGCGCCTGTGCAGATCTGCAAAGCGCATCTTGATGCTGTTCAAAGGGATGCACTCTCCATACGGGCACTTCTGGTGAATACCGGCAATGCGAATGCCGGAACCGGCGAGCGTGGTTATGAAGATGCCATGGCAACCTGCACCATGCTGGCGGCATTGTTGAGTTGCAAGCCAGAGCAGGTCATGCCGTTTTCAACCGGGGTCATCCTGGAGCCATTGCCGGTTGACCGGATTATTGCCGGCATGCCATTTGCCATCGACGACCTGGCCGAGGACAACTGGCTGGATGCCGCCGAGGCGATCATGACAACCGATACCGTTCCCAAGGCGGCGTCACGCGTTATCCAGATTGACGGAAAAACCGTGACCGTCACGGGGATGAGTAAAGGCGCCGGCATGATCAAACCCAATATGGCGACTATGCTTGGTTTTATGGCAACTGATGCCAAAGTGCCGCAGGCGCTTTTGGATACCATGCTCAAACGTGCCACGGATCAGTCTTTCAACTGCATCACGGTAGATGGTGATACTTCCACCAATGATTCGCTGATCCTGATTGCATCCGGCAAGGTTGATCCGGGCATTGTCGATGAAAATTCCCCTGCTTATGCGGCTCTCCAGGAAGCCATTACCAGCCTTGCGCAGGAACTGGCCCAGAAAGTCGTGCGTGATGGCGAGGGGGCGACCAAGTTCATGACCATTACAGTGGAAAATGGCGTCAGCAGGGAAGAGTGCCGCAGGATTGCCTATTCTGTTGCCCATTCCCCTCTGGTCAAAACCGCCTTTTATGCATCTGACCCCAACCTGGGGCGCATCCTTGCGGCTATCGGTTATGCTGATGTGGAAGACCTGGATGTCAGCCGGCTGAACCTTTACCTTGATGATGTCTGGGTGGCTAAAAATGGCGAGCGCAATCCGGAATACAGGGAAGAGGACGGACAGCGGGTGATGCAGCAAAGCGAGATTACCATCCGGATCGATCTGGCAAGAGGCAATGACGCAGTGACTGTCTGGACATGCGACCTCTCGCATGACTATGTTTCCATCAATGCTGATTATCGTTCGTAATGACACCGCTTGAACAATTCCTGATCCGTGCCGAATCCGTTTTGTCGCGGGTGGAAAGCCTGCTGCCGCCGGCAGTGGAAGCCATCAACTGGGATGTCCCTTCTGTCGCTTATCGCTGGCGGCGCCGAAACGGGCGGGGCACCCTTCAGCCGATAACGCATTCAACAAGGATTTCCCTGCCCGACCTGTATTTTGTCGAGCGCCAGAAGGGGTTGCTGGAACAGAATACCCGGCAGTTCATTGAAGGCAGGCCTGCCAACAATGTGCTTCTGACCGGCGCGCGGGGAACAGGCAAGTCCTCGCTGATCCGTGCCTGCCTGAACCAGTTTGCCGATAGCGGGCTGCGCCTGATAGAGGTGGATAAAAATGACCTGGCTGACCTGATGGATATTGGTGAGCTGATTGCTCCCCGGCCGGAGCGTTTCATTCTTTATTGTGACGACCTTTCCTTTGACGAGGGCGACAGCAGCTACAAGACACTGAAATCAGCTCTTGACGGAAGCGTCGCGGCACAGCCTGACAATATGCTGATCTATGCCACGTCCAATCGCCGCCACCTGCTGCCCGAGCGCATGTCGGATAATGCCGGGTACACTCAGCGGGACGGGGATATCCATCCGGGCGAGACGGTGGAAGAAAAAATCTCTTTTTCCGACCGTTTCGGATTATGGCTCTCCTTTTATCCTTTCAGCCAGGATGAATACCTGACGATTGTGGCGCACTGGCTGCGTTCATTCGGCTGTACAGACCGGCAGGTGGAAGAGGCACGCGCCGAAGCCCTGCAGTGGGCGCTGCATCGCGGCTCACGCTCCGGGCGAACCGCCTGGCAGTTTGCGCGTGATTTTGCAGGGAAACACCTGTAGAAGAAACAAAAATGCCCCTGTCTGACAGGGGCATTTTTTCAGGAAGCAACGATTCAGGCAGCTTTCAGCTTTTCGTACTGTTCTTCAACTTTTTCGCGTGTAGCGGTAAAGTTCTGCAGCCGTTCCCGTTCCTGTGCCACTACTTTTTCCGGTGCGCGGGTCACGAAATTCTCATTGCTCAGCTTGGCATTGATTTTTTCGATTTCTCCCTGCAGGCGCGCCATTTCCTTTTCCAGCCGCTCGCGTTCAGCGGCCACATCAATTTCCACTTTCAGCATCAGCTTGCACTGGCCGACAACGGAAACCGGCGCGGGAGAATCCGGAAGCGAATCCACCACCTCGATATCAGACAGGCGGCACAGTGCCTGCATGTGCGGAATGAAGGACTCCAGCAGTGCCTTTTCTGATGGGGAGGCAGGTTCGATAAAGGCGGGAACCTGTTTGGCCGGGGAAAGCTGCATTTCCCCCCGCAGGTTGCGTGATGCATCCACCAGTGCCTTGCACTGCATCATCCAGCCTTCTGCGTCCGCATCGATTCTGTCCTGTCGTGGCATCGGATAATCCTGAAGCATAATGGTGTCACCTTCTGCCTTCATGCTGATGCCAGCCAGTGGTGCCACTTTCTGCCAAAGCTCTTCCGTAATGAAAGGAATAACAGGATGGGCCAGGCGCAGCGTCTGTTCGAGTACGCGCAAAAGCGTTTGCCGGGTGGCCCGCTGCTGGGCGGCATCACCATTGGCGATCAGGACTTTCGAGATTTCCACGTACCAGTCACAGTACTCGTCCCAGACGAAGCGATAGATAGCGGAGGCGATATTGTCAAAACGGTATTCCGCAAAGCCGCGCTCCACTTCCGCTGCTGTTCGTTCGAACTGAGAAATGATCCAGCGGTCTGCCGGAGAGAAGGAAAGCGGGGCATTCGGATCCAGGCCATTGTCCTGCCCTTCGGTATTCATCAGCACGAAGCGGGTCGCATTCCAGAACTTGTTGCAGAAATTGCGGTAACCCTCGCAGCGGTTCAGGTCAAAATTGATATTGCGTCCCAAAGAGGCATAGCTGGCCATGGTAAAGCGCAGGGCATCCGTGCCGAAGGCCGGAATGCCTTTGGCATAATTCTTGCGTGTTGCCTTGGCGATGGCGTCAGCCTGTTTCGGGTTCATCAGTCCGGTGGTGCGCTGTTTTACCAGCGATTCCAGGTCAATGCCGTCAATCAGGTCGATCGGGTCAAGCGTGTTGCCTTTTGACTTGGACATCTTTTCGCCGCTCGCGTCCCTGACCAGCCCGTGGATGTAAACCGTGTGAAACGGGACCTGGCCGGTGAAATGGGTGGTCATCATGACCATCCGGGCAACCCAGAAGAAAATGATGTCAAAGCCCGTTACCAGGACCGTGGACGGAAGGAACATGCGGTATTCCGGCGAGTCCTCATTCGGCCAGCCCAGCGTGGAGAAGGGTACCATGGCTGATGAAAACCAGGTATCCAGCACATCCTCATCACGACGGATGTCTTTGCCGCCGGCCTGTGCTTTTGCCTCTTCCTCGGTGCGGGCGACATAGATATTGCCTTCGTCATCATACCAGGCTGGAATCTGGTGGCCCCACCACAACTGGCGGGAAATACACCAATCCTGGATGTTGTTCAGCCACTGGTTGTAGGTCGTGGTCCAGTTTTCCGGGACAAAGCGGACTTCGCCACTGGCGACTTTGTCCAGTGCGACTTGTGCAATCGATTTGCCGGGAAAGTACGGATTGTTGTCATGCGGCTTGCTCATGGCGACGAACCACTGGTCTGTCAGCATGGGTTCCAGAATCACATTGGTCCGGTCGCTACGCGGTACCATCAGCTTGTGCGGCTTGACGGATTCCAGCAGGCCCTGTGCTTCCAGATCCGCCACTATCTGTTTTCTGGCATCAAAGCGGTCCATGCCCTGATAGGCGGACGGTGCGTTTTCATTGATTTTCGCATCCAGCGTCATGATGTTGATCAGTTCCAGATGATGCCGCTGTCCGACCGCGTAGTCGTTGAAGTCATGTGCCGGGGTGATCTTGACACAGCCGGTACCGAATTCCTTGTCAACGTATTCATCCGCAATAACCGGGATTGTCCTGCCGGTCAGCGGCAGGATCAGGTTCTTGCCGACCAGGTGCGTATAGCGTTCGTCTGTGGGATCGACAGCCACGGCAGTGTCACCCAGCATCGTCTCAGGGCGCGTGGTGGCGACGGTCAGGTGGCCTGATCCGTCTGCCAGCGGGTAGCGGATGTGCCACATGAAGCCGTCTTCCTCTTCCGAGACAACTTCCAGGTCAGACAGGGCGGTTCCGAGAACCGGGTCCCAGTTCACCAGGCGCTTGCCCCGGTATATCAGGCCTTCTTCAAAAAGCCGGACAAAAACTTCGGTCACGATTTTCGAGCGGGGCTCATCCATCGTGAAGTACTCGCGTTCCCAGTCAGGCGATGCGCCCATATGGCGCATCTGGCTGGTAATGGTGGAACCGGAATGTTCTTTCCATTCCCATACTTTTTCAACAAATTTCTCGCGGCCAAGATCATGACGGGAAATATTCTGCAGGCCAAGCTGGCGTTCCACCACAATCTGGGTGGCGATACCGGCATGATCCGTGCCGGGAATCCAGGCGGTGTTGTAGCCGCGCATGCGGTAATAGCGTGTCAGGCCATCCATGATGGTCTGGTTAAAGGCATGCCCCATATGCAGGGTGCCGGTGACGTTGGGGGGCGGCAACTGGATGGAAAAGGCGGGTTTGCCCTCATCCATCGAGGCGCGAAAATAACCGCGTTCCTCCCAGATTTTCCGCCAGTGTTTTTCAATACCTGCCGGTTCGAACGATTTGGCTGATTCCATGTTGCAAAATATCTTTTACTAAAAAAACATGATTATACGGGAGCTTTTCGATAGATTACGCCGGATTAAACGTTATAATGAAAAGGTATGCATTGTTAAAAATGTCATAGCTAGGGGTTCTGGTTGAAAAACCGGGCGAGATACACCCTCTGAACCTGATCTGGATAATGCCAGCGTAGGGAAGCTTGAAAGACATTGTGGCCGAAAACCGCACATTCAATTAAGATTCCTTTGCCGGCTTTGAATTGACAAAGGAATAAGTATGAATGCCAATCCAAAGTTTCTATCGGCTACCGCAACTGTTGATGAAGCAGCAGTACAGCCCTTCCCCAATTCACGCAAGATATATGTTGAAGGCTCACGTCCTGACATTCGTGTGCCGATGCGTGAAATCACCCTTTCCGATACGCCGGTGATGTTTGGCGCGGAAAAAAACCCGCCCATCTATGTTTACGATACATCCGGCCCCTATACCGATCCCGATGCAAAAATCGATATCCGTTCCGGCCTTGAGCCCATCCGCGCGAACTGGATTGCGGAACGGAATGATACCGAGGAGCTGGATGGCCCGACATCCGCCTATGGCCGGGAGCGCCTGAACGATAAATCGCTTGATGAATTGCGCTTTAACCTGACCCGCAAGCCGCGACGTGCCAAAAAAGGCCAGCAGATTACCCAGATGTATTATGCCCGGCAGGGCATCATTACGCCGGAGATGGAATATGTGGCCATCCGGGAAAACATGCGCCGCCAGGAATACATCGAAAGCCTGAAAGCCTCCGGTCCCAACGGGGAAAAGATGGCTGCGCTCATGACGCGCCAGCATCCGGGCCAGGCATTTGGCGCCAGCATCCCGCAGGAAATCACGCCTGAATTTGTCCGCGACGAAATCGCCCGCGGCCGCGCCATTATTCCCGCGAATATCAATCACCCGGAAGTTGAGCCGATGATTATCGGCCGTAATTTCATGGTCAAGATCAATGCCAATATCGGCAATTCCGCTCTTTCATCCGGCATTGCCGAAGAGGTCGCGAAAATGACATGGGCCATCCGCTGGGGCGGTGACAATGTCATGGATCTTTCCACCGGCAAGCATATTCACGAAACGCGCGAATGGATTGTCCGCAATTCTCCGGTGCCGATCGGAACCGTACCGATTTACCAGGCGCTGGAGAAGGTCAATGGCGTGGCTGAAGACCTGACCTGGGAAGTTTTCAGGGATACGCTGATTGAGCAGGCCGAGCAGGGCGTGGATTACTTCACGATTCATGCCGGGCTTTTGCTGCGTCATGTTCCGCTGACAGCCGAGCGCCTGACAGGGGTGGTTTCCCGCGGCGGTTCCATCATGGCGAAGTGGTGCCTGGCACACCATACGGAAAGTTTCCTGTATACGAATTTCGAGGAAATCTGTGAAATTCTGGCAGCATATGATGTGGCGATTTCACTGGGTGACGGCCTGCGTCCAGGGTCGATTTTTGATGCCAATGACGATGCACAGTTTGGCGAGCTCAAGGTGCTGGGTGAATTGACCACGATTGCCTGGAAACATAATGTGCAGGTGCTGATCGAAGGGCCGGGCCACGTGCCGATGCACCTGATCAAGGAAAACATGGATCTCCAGCTGGAGCAGTGCCATGAAGCGCCGTTTTACACCCTTGGCCCCCTGGTTACCGATATCGCACCGGGCTATGACCATATTACCTCGGCAATGGGGGCAGCCATGATTGGCTGGTATGGCACGGCCATGCTGTGTTATGTCACGCCCAAGGAACATCTGGGCCTGCCGAACAAGGATGACGTCAAGGAAGGCATTATCGTGTACAAGCTGGCCGCGCATGCCGCGGATCTGGCCAAAGGCCATCCGGGAGCGCAGATTCGCGACAATGCCATGTCCAAGGCGCGTTTTGAATTCCGCTGGGAGGATCAGTTCAATATCGGCCTGGATCCGGATCGGGCCAAGGCCTTCCATGATGAAACCCTGCCGAAAGACTCTGCCAAGGTTGCCCATTTCTGTTCCATGTGCGGTCCGAAATTCTGCTCGATGAAAATCACGCAGGAAGTACGGGACTATGCCGCGAAAAAGGGCATTTCCGAAGTGGCGGCCTTAAAGGAGGGTATGCAGGAGCGCTCGGTTGAATTCGTGAAATCGGGTTCGGAAATTTATCACAAGCAATAAGTTATGACGATACAGATAGAACTGAACGGAGAAGCGTACAGCGTTGCCAAAGGCCATACGCTGCAGGACCTGATCGATACACTGCAACTGACCGGCCAGGCGCTGGCAGTTGCGGTCAACCGCCAGGTCATCTCACGACAGAAATGGGGTGAGCGCGTACTGGAAGCGAATGACCGCGTGGACGTTGTGAGAGCGATTGGCGGCGGCTGACCGACCGACCGTGAAAAAAGCGATACCGGCCGGTGTCCCCAAGGCCCGGCCATGAGAAACAAACGAAAGAGAAAAGAGGACATCATGAACAAGGACCACATTCTGACCATCGCAGGAAAAGATTACCGCTCGCGCCTTCTGGTCGGCAGCGGAAAGTATCGTGATCTGGAAGAGACACGGGCTGCAACCGAGGCAAGCGGTTCGGAAATCATTACCGTGGCGATCCGCCGGGTCAATATCGGCCAGAATCCCAATGAACCCAGTCTTCTGGATGTGGTGCCGCCAACCGAGTACACCATTTTGCCCAATACGGCGGGCTGTTATAACGCGGAAGATGCGGTTTATACGCTGCAACTGGCGCGGGAACTCCTGAACGGCCACAAGCTGGTCAAGCTTGAGGTGCTGGGTGATGAAAAGACACTTTTCCCCAATATGCCGGAAACCCTGAAAGCGGCGGAAATCCTGGTCAAGGATGGCTTTGATGTCATGGTGTACTGCAGCGATGATCCGATCCAGGCAAAGATGCTGGAAGACATCGGCTGCTGTGCCGTTATGCCGCTGGCGTCATTGATCGGTTCCGGCATGGGTATTCTGAACCCGTGGAATCTGTCGCTGATTATTGAACAGGCCAATGTTCCCATCATTGTTGATGCCGGTGTGGGTACCGCATCGGATGCAGCGATTGCGATGGAGCTGGGCTGTGACGGGGTGCTCATGAATACGGCGATTGCCGGTGCAAAGGACCCGATCCGCATGGCGCGTGCGATGAAACTGGCCATTGAGGCCGGGCGTGATGCCTATCTTGCCGGCCGGATTCCGAAACGGTTTGAGGCGTCGCCGTCGTCACCCATGGCCGGCCGGGTTGTATGATGGCAACGTCCATGGAAACAGGTGAGGGGCTTGTGCCGCCGGTACGTCCGTGCGTACTGGTTTTTGCCGGGCTGGATTCAAGTGGCGGTGCCGGCATCCAGGCCGACGTGGAAGCCATCGGGGCAGTCGGTTCGCATGCACTGCCAATCGCAACAGCGTTGACAGTGCAGGATAATGATCGTGTTTCAGCGGTCAATCCGGTGGATCCGGTTATCTGGCGGCATCAGGTTGATGTGCTGATTGAAAAAATGCCGGTGGCGGCTATCAAGATCGGCGCGATCGGTAACCGGGCAAATGCGGATGCACTGGCAACCCTGATCATCCAGCTGAGAAAAAAACAGCCGGAATTGCCGGTGATCCTGGATACAGTTTTAGGCAGCGGCCATGGCGACCTTCTCACGGAGGGCCGGGCCGAGCATGTGCTGGCGCCGCTGATTCCGCTGGCCACACTGGTGACACCCAACCTGCCGGAAGCGGCGCGCCTGAGCCCGGATGCCGCAACGCTGGAGACGCAGGCTCAAAATCTTCTGGCGCAGGGAAGCCGGCATGTCCTGCTAAAGGGCGGTCATGGCGATGATGCCAGCCAGGTTGTGAATCACTGGTTCACGGAAGGCCAGGCAAAGAGCTGGACATGGGCAAGGCTGGAGGGTGCTTTTCATGGCAGCGGGTGTACCCTGGCATCACTTTGCGCCGGCTTGCTGGCGCAGGGAATGGATATGAGTGAGGCACTGGATAAAGGCCAGCGGATTTGCCAGAAAATGCTGGGACAGTCCTATGCCATTGCAGAAGGCCAGCGCATCCCGAACCGGCACGTGAGCCTGGACGATATTTGAAAAGCGTGACGCATTTACCGTCACCAAACTGAGGGAAACAGAGGAAAGCATGAAAGCATTGAGAGGACTTTATATCGTGACACCCGACTGGGACGATACGGACAGGCTCCTGGATATTACGGAAAAGGCGTTAAAAGGCGGGGCGGCGCTGGTACAGTACCGTCACAAGACCGCAGGCCCGGAACAGCGGCGCGAGCAGGCCGGGGCACTGCAGGCGCTTTGCAGGCGCTATGGTGTGCCGTTCATCATCAACGACTATGTGGATTTGTGCCTGGAGCTTGATGCAGATGGCATTCACGTTGGCGGAACAGACGAGTCCGTTGCAGCAGTTCGTTCCCGGGTCGGGCCTGACAAAATTGTTGGTGCTTCCTGCTACGGGGAGATGGACCTGGTTCGCAAGGCGACAAAGGAAGGCGCCAGTTATGTTGCTTTTGGCGGCTTTTATCCTTCACGCATCAAGCAATACGAAGTGACAACACCGGTCAGCATTGTCGGTGATGCGAAAAAGGAATTACCCGATATGCCCAGTTGCGCCATTGGCGGCATTACGCTCGAAAATGCGGTGCCGCTTGTCGCGCAGGGAGTAGACATGATTTCAGTTATCAGCAGTGTTTACATGGTCGATGATCCTGAAGCGGCTGCGCGTGCTTTTGCTGATATGTACAAGTGAAGTGCCTGTGTGCGGAAAAACCGGTGCCAGTATGGCACCGGTTTTTTTATGGCTGGCCGGTTCAGAGCAGGGGAGAGAAAAGGCGGGCCCAGGCTTCAAAAAAACGGGCGAAAAAGCGAAGGTCCCTGTTTTTCGGTACCGGTTCTGACACAAGCAGATCCAGTTCAAACTGATTTGCCATTTCGCGGTTCATGGCCGGGCTGTAAATGGCTGCGCAGACTTCGAAATTCAGGCGAAAGCTGCGGGCGTCAAAATTCGCGGTGCCAATCATGCTGAAATTTCCGTCAGCCACCATGGTCTTGGAATGCAGCATTCTGCCGGCATATTCCCATACTTTTACGCCAGCACGCATCAGTTCGTCAAAATAGGAGCGGGCTGCTGCCGTGACAAGACGGGAGTCGCCCTGGCGGGGGACAAGGAGACGGACATCAACACCGCGAAGCGCGGCGGATGTCAGGGCAAACAGGGTTGCCTCGGTCGGCACAAAATAGGGGGTGGTCAGCCATACCCGCTCTTTGGCGGCATGGATGGCGCCGATATTCAGGCGGTGAATGACTTCCCATTCATTATCCGGCCCGGAAGCGAGGATCTGTACGGGGTAGTTTCCGGATGGCTGTGTGGGGAAATAGGTATCGGTATCAAAAAATTCAGGCTGGCGTGTCGCATAGAGCCAGTCTTCAAGAAAGACCAGTTGCAGGGAGTGTACAGCATTGCCTGTCAGCCTGATATGGGTGTCATGGTAGGCATAGTCCAGCGTGCGTTCATCTTCCTCATCCGTGATATTCAGTCCTCCCGTAAAGCCGGTTTTACCGTCACAGATCACGATCTTCCTGTGAGTGCGCAAATTCAGAAGTGGTTTGACGAGCTGTGAAAAGTGCAGGTTATGAAAAAAGGCAAATTCGCCCCCTGCCGCAATCAGGGGGGCCATGAACTTTTTTTTCAGGCGGGAAGAGCCCATGCCGTCAACGAGCAGCCGGACGCTGACCCCTTCGCGCGCTTTTTCGACCAGCAGATCCCGGAGTGCCGTGCCAATGTTGTCCGGTTCGTAAATGTAGTATTCAAGATGAATGTGATGAGAGGCATTGCGGATGGCTTCAAAAATGGCGTTATAAGTCGCCTCGCCATCCACGAGAAGCTGCAACGAAGTGGCGGTGGCAATGGGGAATCCTGACGCGTTGTTGATCAGGCGGGCCAATTGCATGAGGGAGGGAGAGGGCGTGATGCCGATCATTTTCGCCTGTTCACGCAGGTGAAGCAGGTAGCTGTGTTCCTGCAATGCGGTTTTGGCCAGCAGCCTGCGGTAGTGCTGCCGTTTCAGTTTCTGTGGTCCGATGAAGTGATAAACGAGAAAGCCCAGGTAGGGGATAAAAGCCAGCGAGACGATCCAGGAGAGTGTGGAAATGGGGGCGCGTTTCTGCAGGATGATCCAGATGCTCAAAATGATGATGTGGATACCCCAGGCGATACCCATGATCTTGAGCCAGGGAAGCGATGACCAGGTAAAGCCTGACAGTGCTGCAGAAGAAAACATAGAGGCGTATGGATGAGTCGTCTGTTATTCGGTTAAAAGGCTATGATACTGCCAATCCGGCGCGGCTGTCCGCCGTGCTGTTGATACGTGACGCGGTCTGGTCAGAAAATTATCCTGGTGTTGCCGGTTTCGCACCCCGTTTTTATCCGGTTTGCGGGATAATGGGAAGATGCAGAAACTTCTTGAAAACCTCAATCCGGAGCAGTTGACTGCTGTTACGCTTCCTGCACAATCCGCATTGATTCTTGCCGGAGCCGGTTCCGGAAAAACCCGGGTTCTCACCACCCGCATCGCCTGGCTTCTGAAAACCGGCCAGGTTTCCACACAGGGTATTTTGGCGGTGACCTTTACCAACAAGGCGGCCCGGGAAATGACAGGCCGCCTGTCCGCCATGATTCCCGTCAATACGCGCGGGATGTGGATCGGCACATTTCACGGGTTGTGCAACCGCCTGCTTCGGGCTCATTACTGCGATGCCGCCCTGCCGCAATCATTCCAGATACTGGATATGCAGGATCAGCTTTCGTTGGTCCGGCGGCTCCTGAAAGCCAACAATGTGGACGATGACAAGTATCCGCCGCGTTCTCTTGTGCATTATATAAATCATGCCAAGGAGCAGGGTTTGCGCGCGGCCAATGTTGATGCATACGATGATTATGACCGGCGCATGGCAGAGCTCTATGAGCTGTATGAAAACCAGTGCCAGCGTGAAGGAGTCGTGGATTTCGCTGAACTGCTCCTGCGCAGTTACGAGCTGCTTTCGCGCAGCCAGTTGCTTCGTGAGCATTACCAGGCGCGTTTCAGGCATATCCTGGTAGACGAGTTTCAGGATACCAATGACCTGCAGTATAAATGGCTGAAGCTGATGGCCGGCGGTGGTGCCGCTGTTTTCGCCGTCGGCGACGATGATCAGAGCATTTATGCTTTCCGGGGCGCCAATGTCGGCAATATGGCGGCGTTTCAGCAGGATTTCCGGGTACAGAACCTGATCCGCCTGGAGCAGAATTACCGCTCCCATGGCAATATCCTTGAAGCGGCCAACGCGCTCATTGCCCATAACAGCCGCCGTCTTGGAAAAAACCTGCATACCGAGGCGGGATATGGTGAGCCGGTTCGGGTGTATGAGGCGACATCGGACTTGAACGAGGCGCAATACCTGGTGGAGGAAGCAAAAAGTCTGGTTGCCGAAGGCTGGCTTCGTAGTGAAATCGCCATACTGTACCGCTCCAATGCACAATCCCGGGTTATTGAGCATGCGCTTTTCGGAGCAGGCATCCCCTACCGTGTTTATGGCGGACTGCGCTTTTTTGAGCGAGCTGAAATCAAGCATGCCATTGCCTATCTCCAGTTGATGGATAACCCGCACAATGATTCCGCCTTTTTGCGTGTGGTGAATTTCCCGACAAGGGGGATCGGTGCCCGTTCGATCGAGCAATTGCAGGATATGGCGCGGCAGCATGATGTTTCACTTTATGCGGCTATTCCTTACCTGTCCGGAAAAGCCGGAACTTCTCTGGGTGCGTTTGTCCGCCTGGTTGAGGGCGCGCGTTTTGAAACCCAGCAGATGCCGCTGCCCCAGATGGTGCAGACCGTCATTGAGCGCAGTGGTTTGCTGACGCATTATCAGAAGGAAAAGGAAGGCGCTGACCGGATCGAGAATCTTGAACAACTGGTCAGTGCGGCGATGCTTTTCCTGAGTGAAGAGGGAATTTCACAGGATATGCCGGCTTTGTTTGTATCACAGGCATTCCAGGGAGGGGGAGAAACAACGGCTCCCGGAACGGATGTGCTGGATACCGGCCAGGTTATCGAGATGTCGCCACTGGTCGCCTTCCTGACGCATGCTTCACTCGAGGCAGGTGAAAACCAGGCGCAGGATGGACAGGATGCGCTCCAGTTGATGACGGTGCATTCGGCAAAAGGACTGGAGTTCGATGCGGTTTTCATTACCGGGCTTGAAGAAGGGCTTTTCCCGCATGAAAACAGCGTGCAGGAAATGGACGGCCTGGAAGAGGAGCGGCGCCTCATGTATGTCGCCATTACCCGTGCCAGAAAACGGCTTTATCTGAGCTATGCCCAAACCCGCATGCTCCACGGGCAGACGCGGTACAACATCTCTTCGCGTTTTCTGGATGAGTTGCCTGAGGGGGTGCTCAAGTGGATCACGTCAAAAAAACAGGCATACTGGTTCGGAAATGCATCCTCAGGGGGGGCGGGTTATGCCGCGTCATTAGCCGCTGCCGAGCCCCTGGCAATGAAGGTCAGTGCCAGGGGAACATCCTGGCGTATTGGCGAGACGGTCATCCACCAGAAATTCGGTGAGGGCGTGATTGTCAGCCTGGAGGGCAGTGGTTCACAGGTTCGCGCCAATATCAATTTTGGGCGGCAGGGCATGAAACTCCTGGACCTCAGTATCGCCAGGCTGGAAAGACCGGCCTGAGGGGGCCAGCTTTCCGGGTAATGGCTTATCTGAAAAGGGTCAATATCCGGTAAATCTGTCAGTTGCAGGGAAGTACGGGTTATGCAAACAGTTCTTCCGGCGTAACTGTGGCCGCTCCCAGTTTGCCGACCACAATGCCGGCCGCCCGGTTGGCAATGGCAACCGCGTCAGCGATATCCATGCCGGAGCCCATCATCGCGGCAAGCACGGCAATCACCGTGTCACCGGCACCGGAGACATCATAAACCTCTCGGGCAATGGCAGGAATGTGGACAGTCCGTTTTTCGCCATACAGTGACATCCCCTCTTCTGATCGGGTCAAAAGCAGGTAATCCAGCCGGAGCGCTTCGCGAAGCCGCTGGGCTTTTTCGGTCAGCTGTTCTTCACTGGTCCATGAGCCGACAATCTGGCGAAGTTCACCTTTGTTGGGAGTGAGGACAGTTGCGCCGGTATAACGGGTAAAGTCCTCTCCTTTCGGATCCACCAGCACGGTTTTCCCTGCTTTTCTGGCTTCTGTAATCATGTCGGTGACATGCAGCATGGCACCTTTGGCATAATCAGACAGGATGATGGTGTCATGTTCCGGCAGGAGGGCGCTGTAGCGGGTAAGCTTGCGGTCAATGATATCCCTCGCCGGCGTGTTTTCAAAATCGACCCGGAGGAGCTGTTGCTGGCGGCCGATAACCCGCAGCTTGATAATGGTGGAAACGGTCTCATCACGATGCAGATGCGGTGTGATCCCGGTTTCTTCCAGCAGTTTTTTGATGACGCTGCCAGCTTCATCATCACCGGTAATGCCCAGAAGGCTGGAACGAGCACCCAGTGCGGCCGTATTCCTTGCTACGTTGGCGGCCCCTCCCAGGCGTTCTTCGTTTCGCTCAACGCGCACGACCGGTACCGGCGCTTCCGGAGAAATACGGTTGACATCGCCAAACCAGTAGCGGTCAAGCATGACATCACCGGCGACAAGGATTCGGACATTACTGAGATCAGGTTTCATGAGAGAGTCAGACAGATACGTTAAGTTCTTCGGTTCGTCTTGGCGGGTAGGTTTCCCACATGTGGCAACCCGGGCATTGCCAGTAAAACTGGCGTGCCTGAAAACCGCAGTGGCTGCACTGGTAGCGGGCAAGCTTGGAGGCATAACCATGTACCAGGCTTTTTACCATGGAAAGATCCTGTCGTGCCTCAGGTGAGGCAACCATGATGCGGGCTTCCAGGAGTTTATCCAGTCCAAGAAGTGTCGGCGTGCGTTTGAGTTCATCCATAACAAGGGCATTGGCCGCCTGGACGTTTTCGTCTTTCACCAGTGCCTGGAAAACCACTTCCAGCAGGTCAATGGATGACGCTTCTGCCAGATAGGATTTCAGAAGCGAGATACCCTCCTGCGCGCGCCCCGTCTTCTGGTAGGCATCCATCAGTCTTTGGGCGACCAGCACAATATGCGGCATGCTCTGTTTTTCAATGCGGCGCCAGGTTGCAATTGCTTCGTCAGTCTTGCCCTGTGCCATCAGTGCATCGCCGGTCAGGATGGTTGCGCGTACATTCATCCGGTCAACCTTGAGAGCGCGCTCAAGCAGGGGAAAAGCATTTTCAGGATGGGTGCTGACAAGCTGGTCCTGTGCCATTTCGCAGTAAAATTGCGCGATTTCCTTTTGTCGTCCTCCTGAGCCGGAGTCCTGCAGTGCTTCTGCTGCCTGGATGGCCTGTTCCCATTCTTTTTCCCGCTGAAAAATTTCAAGCAGGGCACGCCGGGCCGTGGTGTTGTACTGGGTGTCAGTCAGTTTTTTAAAAACTTCTTCCGCTCGGTCAAGAAGGCCGGCTTTCAGGAAGTCCTGTCCCAATTCGTATTGGGCCTGTATCTGCTGCTCTTCGGGAAGGTCCGGGCGCAAAAGGAGATTCTGATGCATGCGGATGGCGCGCTCCGTTTCGCCTCTGCGGCGAAACAGGTTGCCCAGGGCAAAATGCAGATCGGCTGTTTCCGGGTCCAGTTTGACGATCTCAATAAAGGCGTCGATGGCCTTGTCCGGCTGTTCGTTCAGCAGAAAATTCAATCCCTTGAAATAGCCACGCGGCAGGCTGCGGGATTCGGAAAGCAATTGTTTGATATCAACACGCGCAGCGACCCATCCCAGCCCGAAAAAGAACGGAATGCAGATGAGCCACCAGATTTCAAATTCCATGTTGTTCTGAGTGAAAATAAGAATACGGTTTCTAGGCGGTATTCTGGTTATTGTTAATCGGATCCGTTACGGGGGCATCTGCTGGCGGCGGCCTGATGGCCCCCTGCTTATGCGACTGGCTTTCCTTTTCCAGGGCTTCGATCAGTTTTCTCTTGCGTGACAGTTCGCGTTTACCCCGGAAAATCATAGGCGTCATGCCCAAAATGCTTAGAATGCTGCCGGAGGCAAAAAAACCAAGCAGCAGCAAAACGAGAGGGCCGCGCATTTCATACCCGAAGAAAAAGTACAGGGTGGTTTCCTGCGTGTTTTTCACGGCAAGGCCGAAGAAAAGAATGAAAAGAAGAATGGCAACTATCCGGGATACCAGTTTCATGAGTTTTTTCGCGTATTTGTTGTTTGATTGATTTTTTCTTGCCTGTACTGGATTATTTTCAAACAATCCGGATAAATAGTGAAAACAGGTATCCCGCCTCTTTGGGCAGAAATTGGGGTTCAGTAAGATTGTACTAAAAAAGGGCATCTTGCGATGCCCTTTGTTTCCCTGTAGACCGTTCAGTCGGTTTTCTTTTCCTTGAGTGCAACAATATCAACACGTTCCCGCAATTCCTTGCCTGCCTTGAAGTGAGGAACGCGTTTTTCCTGCACCATCACTTTTTCGCCGGAGCGGGGATTCCGTCCGACTCGCGGCGGCCGGACATTGACGCCAAAACTGCCAAAGCCGCGAATTTCAATACGCTGGCCCTCAGCCAGTGCCGTGGTGAGGGCATCCAGTATGGTCTTTACGGTGAGTTCGGCATCCTTGACCAGCAACTGGGGATAGCTGTTGGCCAGAGATGAAATCAGTTCAGATTTGGTCATATTGCACTTCCGTTCCGGATTACTCTTTGTTGTCGAACTTGGCTTTCAGGAGCGCGCCAAGGCTGGTCATGCCGGAAGCCGCGCTGGAGTCGCTCTGCATCTTTTGCATGGCTTCCTGGGTTTCCTGCTGGTCTTTTGCCTTGATGGACAGCTGAATGGCACGGGATTTCCTGTCAACGTTGATGATCATGACCTCAACGCTTTCACCGGCTTTCAGGTGAGTCGTGGCATCTTCAACACGATCGCGTGAAATTTCAGAGGCGCGCAGGTAACCTTCCACATCATCGGTCAACTGGACGACAGCGCCTTTTGGCTCAACCGATTTGACGGTGCCGGTTACGATAGAACCCTTGTCATTCATGGCAATGAAGTTGTTGACCGGGTCGCCTTCGAGCTGTTTGACGCCAAGAGAGACACGCTCACGATCCACATCGATAGCAAGAACGACGGTTTCGAGTTCGTCACCTTTCTTGTACTGGTGAACAGCGGTTTCACCCGGCTCTGTCCAGGAAAGATCGGAGAGGTGAACCAGGCCATCGATATTGCCCGGCAGGCCAATGAAGACACCAAAATCGGTAATGGATTTGATGGCTCCGCTGACCTTGTCGCCTTTCTTGTGGGCGAGCGCAAAGTCTTCCCATGGATTGGGTTTGGTCTGCTTCATGCCCAGGCTGATGCGGCGGCGCTCTTCGTCAATTTCGAGAACCATGACTTCCACTTCATCGCCCAGCTTGACAACTTTGTTTGGCGCCACGTTCTTGTTGGTCCAGTCCATCTCGGAAACGTGAACCAGACCTTCAATGCCCTGCTCCACTTCAACGAAGGCACCATAGTCGGTAAGGTTGGTAACCTTGCCGAAAAGGCGGGTGCCTTGCGGATAACGGCGGGAAAGGCCGGACCACGGATCGTCGCCCAGTTGCTTGACGCCGAGGGAAACCCGGTTTTTCTCCTGGTCGTATTTGAGGACCTTGGCCGTGATTTCCTGGCCAACCGTGAGCATTTCGGACGGGTGACGGACACGGCGCCATGCCAGATCCGTAATATGCAGCAGGCCATCAATGCCGCCGAGGTCAATAAATGCGCCGTAGTCGGTAATGTTTTTGACCACGCCATTAACGACGGTGCCCTCTTTCAGGGTTTCCATCAGTTTCTGGCGCTCTTCACCCATGGATGCCTCAACGACGGCACGGCGGGAGAGAACCACGTTGTTGCGTTTGCGGTCAAGCTTGATGACTTTGAATTCGAGTGTTTTGCCTTCGTACGGAGAAGTGTCTTTCACCGGACGGGTATCAACCAGTGAGCCAGGAAGGAAAGCGCGAATGCCGTTGGTCAGAACGGTCAGGCCGCCTTTGACTTTGCCGTTTACCGTGCCGGTAACGATTTCGCCGGATTCCATGGCTTTTTCCAGAGAGAGCCATGAGGCCAGGCGCTTGGCCTTGTCACGCGACAGAATGGTGTCGCCATAACCGTTTTCGAGCGATTCGATGGCAACAGAAACATAGTCGCCGATCTTGACTTCGATTTCGCCGACATCATTTTTGAATTCGTCGATCGGAATGAAGGATTCTGATTTCAGGCCGGCATTGACAACGACAAAATTGTGATCGATGCGAACAACTTCAGCAGAGATAACCTCGCCGGAGCGCATGTCATGACGTGCAAGGGATTCTTCAAATAAAGCTGCAAAACTTTCCTGTCCAGGAGTGTGGGTTGATACAGTTGACATAAGTTAAGTAAGTTAAAGGAATAAACCGGGGCTTTCTCAGTTGGTGAAATCCACCGGGTAAAGTTAATAAAAACCGGTGCGGTTTATGGCACAGGTGCGTATAACCGGTACAGCATGTCCTGATTTCAGGGCATCAATGCGTTACCGTTTGGTTTTTTCGCCACATACCAGTCAAGAACCTGGCTGACTGCCTCATTAATACCCAGATTCGTGGTATCAAGGGTTTTTGCATCAGCCGCAGGAGCCAAAGGCGCAACGCTTCTTGAGGTGTCGCGCTGGTCCCTTTCGAAGAGGTCCTGGCGAAGATCGGAGATTTTAGCAGGAAAACCTTTTTCTATCAACTGCTTATAACGTCTTTCCGCGCGGGCATCGACACTGGCGGTCAAAAAGACCTTGAGTTGTGCCTCGGGAAAGATGACCGTTCCCATGTCACGGCCATCCGCAACAAGGCCTGGCGGGCGTTTGAAGCCGGTTTGCAGTGAAAACAGCGCTTGCCTGACAGCCGGTAATGCGCCGACGCGGGAAGCCATGATGCCGATTTCTTCTGCGCGAATGGTGTCCGTTACGTCTTCCTCATCCAGAAAAATCCGGTCGCCTTCAAAGCGGCAGGGCAATGTCATGGCCAGTCCGGCAACGGCTGCCTCATCTTCAATAGCGGTCTTTGTCCGCATGGCCGAAAGCCCGACAAGCCGGTACAGTGCACCTGAATCCAGGTAATGAAATCCCAGTCTGTCGGCCACGATCTGGGCAACGGTTCCCTTTCCGGATGCAGTCGGGCCATCGATGGTGATGATGAAAACAGGGGGTGATGTTGAAAAAGTAGCGGTCATTGGCAGGGGAGGCGTGAGCCCGGCAGAATCACGCCATGGTTAATTAATTGGTTGACATTGAACAAAAATGGTCAAAAGGATGTAAAATCAGTACGCTAAATCCGTTTATTAATTTCGAGTCACAGGATGGTACACAACACAGAGTGTCTGTGCAACAGTATTGGACAGGTATTCTCATTCTGTTACTGAATCTCAATAGTACAGCCAAAGATGACTTTCGATTTTGAATCGCTCGCTGAAAAAATAAACCAGTTGGCCGAGCTGACCATGGTTTTGCGCCGGGAAAATGCCGAATTGCGCATTCGCAATGCGGAACTGGTGAGTGAGCAAAGCGTCATGAATGAACGGCTCAGGCAGGCAAGAGAACGGGTCGCGGGGCTGATCAGCACGCTGCCTGTTGCAGTAACGCAGGAAGAGGAGGCAGGTGAATGATTCACGTTGATGTCACGATAATGGGCCAGTCATACCGGCTGGCATGCCAGGCGGGTGAAGAGCGTCCGTTAAGGGAGGCGGTTGCCTATCTGGATGACAAAATGTGCGCCATTCGTGATGCAGGAAAAGTGCGCGGCAATGACCGGATTGCGGTCATGGCGTCCATTTCCATCGCGGCAGAACTGCTTTCCGTCAAGGCGCCAAGAGGGCCGCTTTCCGATTTCACGCTTTCTGAAGTCAAGCAGAAAATTATCTCGATGCATGAAGTGCTGGACAGGGCGCTGGCACCACAGGAAGATCTTTTCTAAGAGATCGCAATATTTCACCCGAAACGGGTTGACACACAGGGAGAATAGGGTAGACTGAAACTACCCTGCGGTGTTTGCGATTGTCATTAATTCTTTGAACCATTCACCAGCATCGGTTACGGAACTTGCACGATGGGCGTGCGCGTCGCTTGTTCGATGAACCCGAAATCGGCTTACCGTGACCACCTTGAACCTCAGGTTCAAGATGCCGACATAGCGGCACCGGCGGGGGACAGATTTAAACGGCTGGATGCATGGCATGCAGCCGTTTTTGTTTTGGTGCCGGCCCTGGAGGGCTGCCTCAAGGCGAGGCAGCTGCAGGGCCGGGTCTTCTATTCGTTATCGTATAGAATGCGCATGATCGTGGTCATGCTCGTGGTCTTCCAGTCCAGGCATACGCGCCTTGACTTCGGTGGTCTGTTTGGTTTTCAGGCCCAGTTTCTCGAGCAGGATACGGTCGTCTTCGGCTTCTGAATTTTCGGTTGTCAGCAGCTTGTCGCCATAAAAAATGGAGTTGGCGCCCGCGAGAAAG